>CAIRYF010000218.1 GCA_903882725.1 uncultured Simplicispira sp. | reverse complement strand
CGTTGACGTCGGGGCTGATGCTGGCGGTTTTGGGCGTTGGGCCCAAGGCACCAGCGACAAAGCGTGGCTTGTCGGGTGTGCTGAATTTGTCGCAGGCCGCGCGCGCCAGTTGCGCCGAGCGCAGGTTCATCTCGCGCGCCAAATCGGCCATTTTGTAATCTTCTTGCGCCACGGTGGTGGCGCCAAAGGTGTTGGTCTCGATCAGGTCGGCACCGGCGGCCAAGTAGCCTTCGTGGATGTCGCGGATGACGTCGGGGCGCGTAATTGAGAGCAGTTCGTTATTGCCTTTGACGTCGCGGGGAAAGTTTTTAAAGCGATCGCCCGCCGCGCCCAGGCCGCTGTAGCCCTCGCCCCGGTACTGCGCCTCGCCCAGCTTGAAGCGCTGGATCATGGTGCCCATAGCGCCGTCCAAAATGGCAATGCGTTGGGCCAAAATGGCAGGAAGAGCAGCGGCGCGGGTGTAGTGGAGGGTTTGGGTTTGCATGGGGCGATTGTAGGAATAGCCGGGGGTTGTCCAGAGTGCGTCCAGCGTGTAGCGGGGGGGATAGCCTAGAGCGGCAAATATCCTTCAGCGCGTGGTCAAAATCGCCATCGTCAAGCGCGAGATGCAGGTTGGCTGTCCAGCGTCGTTGATCATGTCTATTTGCCAGACCTGCGTGGTGCGGCCCAGATGCACGGCGCGGGCGGTGCCGCTCACCCAGCCGCTGGCGCAGGCGCGCAGGTGGTTGGCGTTGATGTCCAGGCCCACGCCGTGCTGGCCTTCGGGGCAGGCGTAAAAAGCGCCAATGGAGCCCAGCGTTTCGGCCAGCACCACGCTGACGCCACCATGCAAAATGCCAAACGGCTGGCGGGTGCGCTCGTCCACGGGCACGCGGCCACGCAAAAAATCGTCGCCGATTTCGGTGATTTCAATGCCCAAATGCGCCGCCGCCGTCTGCGCGTTGAGCTGGTTGAGCAGAGGCAGAGAAATGGGTTTGATCCAAATCGACATGGTGTGTCCTCGAAAGCAAAATTGACAAGCCGACACTGTAGTGCGCGCTGCCAAGGTGCGGCGATGGCGCAGGCTTAAGATTGCGGGCCTATGGCCTTGTGCCCAGCGCTTGGTGTTTGTGTGCGCAGCAGAAGTCTCGTGCCCCAATTCGGGGGGTTTAGGGCTGCTTGGCCTGTTTTTACTGGGGGATTTTTATATGCAACGTCGTCAGTTTGTCTCTCTGCTCTCCAGTGCCGTAGCGCTGACGGCAGCCCCGGTGTTGGTGCGCAGCGCCCATGCCCAAGAGGCAGGGTTAAGCGCTAAAAGCATTGCCATTGGTTGTTCGGCCGACGTCACTGGCCCGCTGGCTGCGTTTGGTGAGGATATTCGCCAAGGCGCAGGCGCGGCGCTGGCGCAGATCAATCTGCGCGGCGGCATCCATGGGCGCACGCTGCAGTTGAACATCATGGACGATATGTACAACCCCGAGCGCACGGTGGAGAACGTCAAACAAATGCTGGCCCAAGGCAACACCTTTGCCTTGCTGTCGTGTGTTGGCACGGCCAATAACAAGGCTATCTTGCCGCTGACCGAAGAGGTTGGCATGGTTCACGTGGGGCCGGTGACTGGAGCCTCGTCGCTGCGCAAGGGCGCGCGCAGCGTGTTCCACGTGCGCGCCAGCTACACCGCCGAAGTGCATAGCCTGATGCAGCGCTTGGTCGGCATGAACCTTAAAAGCATTGGCGTGGTGTACCTGGACAACCTGTATGGCAGCGAGATGCTCGAAGACGCCATCCATGAGTTGGACAAAAACGGCATCACCTTGACAGTGCAAGCCGCTTTGGCCACCGACAGCAGTAATTTGCCCGAGGTGCTGACCAAAGTAACGGCGGCACGCCCGGCTGCAGTGTTGCTGGCCACGGCGGGCTCGGCGTCGGTGGGTTTGGTGCGTGGCCTGAAAAAAAAGCTGCCCGGCATCTTGCTGACCGGTATCAGCTCGACGCTAATGGGCGACGCGCCCAAGCAATTGGGCGAGGCCGTCAGCGGCATGGCCTTGTCGCTGATCGTGCCCAATCCGTTTAACACCAAGACCGGCGTGGTGCGTGACTACCAGGCGGCGATGCGCTCGGTCGGCCAGCAAGACTTTAGCCCCGGCAGCTTGGACGCCTACATCAATATGCGCGTGCTGGCCGAAGGCTTAGAGCGCGCTGGCCCCGCTGTGACGCAAGACAAATTGCGCAGCGCGCTGGCCGGTATCCGCAAATGGAATTTGGGCGATTTTGTCGTCGACTACAGCGGCCCGCCGCCCTATGTCGGCTCGCGCTTTATTGACTTGGGCGTGCTGGGCAGTACGGGGCGCTTTATCGGCTAGAGCCGCGCTTGCGGCGCGGCGCTGCAACTCAGGCGGTGCGCATGGTGCCGGTCTCGACAAAGCGCTGGTGCCAGCTCAGTGCCTCGTTGAGCAGATGCGGCGTGTGTTTGCCGCCGGGGCCAGCCTCGGCGCGGGCCAAGTAGTCGCGCAGCATCGGCCGAAAATCCGGGTGCGCGCAGTTGTCAATGATCAGCTTGGCGCGCTGCGTTGGCGAGTGGCCGCGCAGGTCGGCCAAGCCCTGCTCAGTGACGATGATTTGCACATCGTGCTCGGTGTGATCGACGTGCGAGACCATCGGCACAATGCACGAAATGGCCCCGCCCTTGGCCACTGAGGGCGTCATAAAAAACGACAAATAGCCATTGCGCGCAAAGTCGCCCGAGCCGCCAATGCCGTTCATGATGCTGGTGCCCATGATGTGCGTCGAGTTGACGTTGCCGTAGATGTCGGCCTCGATCATGGCGTTCATGGCAATCACGCCCAAGCGGCGAATCAGCTCGGGGTGGTTGCTGATTTCTTGCGGGCGCAGCACGATGCGCTGGCGGTAAAAGTCGATGTTGCGGGTAAATTCTTCCAGCGCTTGTGGACTGAGCGACAACGCCGTGGCCGAGGCGCTGGACAGCTTGCCGCTGCGCAGCATCTCCAGCATCCCGTCTTGCAGCACTTCGGTGAAGGCGCTCAGATTCTCAAACGGGCCTTTGTTCAGGCCGTCCAGCACCGCGTTGGCAATGTTGCCCACGCCCGATTGCAGCGGCAGCAGATTGGCCGGCAGGCGGCCCAGCTTCACTTCGTGCTGCAAAAATTCAATGATGTGTCCGGCAATCTGGCCCGAGATGGCGTCCGGCGCGGCAAAGCGCGAGTTGCGGTCGCACTGGCTGGTGTGGACGACGGCAATCACTTTGCTCATGTCACAACGCAAATACGGCTCGCCAATGCGCTCGTTGGGCTTGGTCAGTGGAATCGGCTTGCGGTGCGGCGGGAGGTCGGTGCCGTAGTAGATGTCGTGCATCCCCTCCAGCGCCAAACTTTGCAGATCGTTGACTTCCAGAATGATTTTGTCGGCCTGCTCTAGCCAAGTTTTGTTGTTGCCAATCGACGACGACGGAATTAAACGCCCGTCGGGCAACACGCCAGCCACTTCGATCAGCGCCACATCCAAATGACCCAAAAAGCCAAACCAGACAAACTGCGCCATGTGCGACAAGTGGATGTCCATGTACTGCATGGTGCCCGCGTTGATGCGCTCGCGGCACGCCGGGTCGGACTGGTAGGGCATCCGCATATCAATGCCGCCGACTTTGGCCAGCGCGCCGTCCAGCTCAGGTGCCGTAGATGCGCCCGTCCACAGACCAATCTTGAACGGCTTGCCTGCAGCGTGTTGCTGCTCAATGCGCCGCGCCAGCGCCAGCGGCACCGCTTTGGGGTAACCCGCGCCAGTAAAGCCGCTCATGCCGACATTGGCACCGGCAGGAATCAAAGCGGCGGCTTCGTCGGCCGACATGACGCGCTCAAGAAGGGCGGGGTACAAGACGCGATCGGCAAGGGACATAGAAAAACTCCATCAACAAAACAAAGGGCGGTAGTGCGGTGGCGCTACAGCGCTACAGACCAGGCTACAGACCAGACAGGTTTGAATCTTATCCGGGCAGCGTGCCAATCCTAGGGTAAACCCTAGGATTGCTGCAACTGCCTTGCCTGCGATCAATCTTTACGGTCAAGCAGCGCGTACAAAAAGACAGCGCCAAACGTCGCCGTACCAATGCCACCCAGCGCAAACTGGCCAAATTTCAGCGTGAAGTCGCCGGTGCCCAAAATCAAAGTGATGGCAGCGACAATGAGGTTTTTGTTCAGCGAAAAATCCACCTTGTTGTCCACCCAAATGCGCGCCCCGGCCACGGCAATCAGGCCAAACACCACGATGGAGACGCCGCCCATCACCGGCAGCGGAATCGCCTGAATCACCGCGCCAAACTTGGGCGAAAAACCCAGCAGCACCGCGATCAGCGCAGCAACAAAGAACACGGCGGTTGAATAAATTTTGGTCGCTGCCATCACGCCGATGTTTTCGGCGTAGGTTGTCACTCCGGTGCCGCCAGCGCTGCCACTGACCATGGTGGCAATGCCGTCGCCAATAAAAGCACGGCCCATATACTGGTCCAGGTTTTTGCCGGTCATGGCCGTCACTGCCTTGATGTGGCCCAAATTTTCAGCCACCAAAATGATGACGACCGGGGCGATCAGCAGCATGGCCGGTGCGCTAAACACCGGCGCAGCAAAGCCCGGCAGCCCCAGCCACGGCGCTGCCAGCACGCCCGATATATCGAGCGGTTTGCCCAGCCCCAAACCGTTGGTCAGCAGCGCGTACAACAGGCTAGAGACGATCAGGCCAATCAAAATCAGCAAACGCTGCAACATTCCGCGCGCCAGCACCGCCACCAGGCCGACGCTGACAAAGGTCAGCACCTGCATCCAACTGTCAAAGTTGCTGGAGGCCATGTTTTTGATGGGAATACCGGCCAAATTCAGGCCAATCACCGCCACCACCGAGCCAGTCACCACCGGCGGCATAAAGCGCTCAATCCAGCGCGTGCCCACCAGCTGCACAACGACGCCGACCAGCGTGTAGAGCGCACCGCAGGCAATGATGCCGCCCAGCGCCAAGCCAATATGGGCGTTGGCTCCCTTGCCGGCATAGCCGGTGGCGGCAATCACTACGCCGATAAAAGCAAAGCTCGACCCCAAGTAGCTTGGCACCTTGCCGCCGGTGATGGCAAAGAAAATCAGCGTGCCAATGCCGCTCATCAAAATCGCCAAGTTGGGGTCGAACCCCATCAGGATCGGTGCCAGCACCGTCGAGCCAAACATGGCAATCACGTGCTGCACGCCCATGGCACCGGTTTGCGGCCAAGGCAAGCGCTCGTCAGGGCCAATGACGCCGCCGTGCAGCAGCGCGTCGGCATTTTTTTCTTTCCAAGACATAAAGGCCATGGGTGTTTCTCTGTGGTTATCGACTGCGCATGGTAAATGCGCAGCATCAATACACGTTCAGAGACACGTTCAAAGACACGTTCAGAGACACGCGCTGAGTGGGGGCGCGGTACACTTTGCAACTTTGACATCAGGCAAGCCCATGGCCATTGAAACTGTGCGCACCACCCGCACCAGCTTTGATCTGAAAAGCGCTTCGCTGCCCGTGGTAGCGGTGGTGCTCAAGACAACAGATACCGCTGTTTTGATAGCGGAGTTGGCGCTGCGGATGGCCGAGGCACCTGGTTTTTTTGACAACGACCCCGTGCTGATTGACTTGGGGCCGGTGCGCGAGGACGCGGGCTGTGTCGATTTTCCTGTCCTCATTGCCTTGCTGCGCAGCCACCGCACTGTGCCAGTGGCCGTGCGCGGCGGTAATGCAGCACAAATGGAAGCTGCTTTTGCAGCTGGCCTGACGGCAGCGCCTGAAGCAGCACCCGTGCGCACCGGCACTGACCGATCGCAGTCAGTTGCAGCCAATGCAGCCAATGAGACACCACCAGCGCAAAGAGGCCACGCGCTGCCCGCAGCACCCGCAGCACCCGCAGCGCCCGAGGCGCTTGAACTGCCCGAAGTGCCTGCGGTGATTTTGGGCACCGTCGTGATCGATAAGCCCCTGCGTTCAGGCCAACAGGTATATGCCCGTGGTGCTGATTTGATCGTGCTGTCCATGGTCAGCTTTGGTGCCGAAGTCATTGCCGATGGAAATATCCATGTCTATGCACCGCTGCGTGGGCGTGCCATTGCGGGCGCACGCGGCAATATTAATGCCAGAATTTTCAGTACCTGTATGGAGCCCCAATTAGTCTCTATTGCCGGTATTTATCGCACGACCGAAGTCGCTATCTCTACAGATATTTTGGGAAAAACTGCCCAAGTGCGTCTTGATGGTGAAAAGCTGCTAATTGAGCGGCTTTGATTTTTAATTTCAATAAAGAATAGCAACACATGGCCAAAATCGTCGTTGTGACGTCTGGCAAAGGTGGTGTGGGTAAAACCACCACCAGCGCAGCCTTCTCCTCAGGGCTGGCACTGCGCGGCCACAAAACTGCAGTTATCGACTTTGACGTCGGTTTGCGCAATCTTGACCTCATCATGGGCTGCGAGCGGCGTGTGGTGTACGACATCATCAACGTCATTCAGGGTGAGGCCAACTTGAGCCAAGCGCTGATCAAAGACAAGCACAGCGACAACCTGTTCATACTGGCTGCCTCGCAAACCCGTGACAAAGACGCGTTGACGCTGGACGGCGTGGGCAGGGTGCTGCAAGAGCTGGTGGCGATGGGGTTTGAATTCATCATTTGTGACTCCCCCGCTGGCATCGAAAGTGGTGCCATGATGGCCATGCATTTTGCCGACGAGGCGCTGGTGGTGACCAATCCCGAAGTCTCTTCAGTGCGTGACTCCGACCGCATTTTGGGAATGCTTGGCTCTAAGACCCAGCGCGCCATTGAAGGCAGCCCGCCAGTCGTTGAGCACCTGCTCATCACGCGCTACAACCCCAGCCGGGTGGAAGAAGGGCACATGATCTCCCTGAGCGACATCCAAGACATTTTGCGCATCAAGTTGATTGGCGTCATTCCTGAGTCCGAGGCGGTGCTGCAAGCATCCAACCAAGGCCTGCCAGCGATTCACCTTAAGGGCACCGACGTGGCTGAGTCGTATGAAGATTTAGTCGCCCGATTTTTGGGCGAAGATCGGCCATTGCGTTTTATTGAGACACAAAAAGTAGGATTTTTGAAACGTATGTTTGGCGGAGCTAAGTAAATGTCTTTGCTGTCTCTTTTCTTGGGAGAGAAAAAAACTGCTAATGTGGCGCGCGAGCGTCTGCAAATTATTTTGGCGCACGAACGCAATGGACGTAACGCTACTACGCCTGATTATTTACCAGCGCTGCAACGTGAGTTGTTGGCGGTTATTTCTAAATACGTTGCTATCGATCTCACCGATATCAGTGTCCATTTTGAGCGCCAAGATAACCTTGAAGTGCTCGAAGTCAAAATTGAACTGCCTGACATTACGCGCTAAAACATTACGCGCTAAAACCTCTTGGAGTGCTGGTGCCGCTGTGGCTGTGCTGCTATTGGCAGCCAGCTTGGCTGCGACTTCGCTGCCAGCCCAAGCCACTGCACCGCCTGCGCAGACGGTGTTGATGGCCCAGAGCGCAGCCGTCGATGCTTGCGCTTTGTTTTTGTCGCGCTTGCCGGGTGTCGGCCCGCTGCGCTGCAAAGCGGCGCAGTTGGTGCCCAGCGGTGCCTACTCGCAGCAGGGTAGGCCGTTATTTTGGCGTGACATATACACCCCGGCCAGCGTGCAAACCACGGCGGGCAATGCCTTGGCACCGCTGCGCGTGTTGGTGGTCGGTGCCATTCACGGCGACGAGCTGACCTCGGCCTCGCTGGCGCTGCACTGGATTGGGCTGGCCGAAAAAATGCAAACCATGGGCCAAGCGGTGCATTGGCGCTTTATTCCGGTGCTCAACCCGGACGGTTTGCTGGCGGCCAAACCCAGCCGCATCAACGCGCGCGGCGTTGACTTGAACCGCAATTTCAATACCCCGCAATGGCAGCGCGATGCGCCCATCTATTGGGAAAAACGCACCCGCAAAGACCCCCGCCGTTGGCCTGGCCCGGCACCGTTGTCCGAGTTGGAGTCGCAATTTCTGCATACGCAAATGGATGTGTTCCAGCCGCAATTGGTGGTCAGCATCCACGCGCCCTACGGGGTGCTTGACTTTGACGGCCCACACGAGCCGCCGCAGCGCTTGGGGCGCTTGCGCCTGGACCGCGTTGGCGTGTTTCCCGGCTCGCTCGGGCACTACGGCGGCGTGCAGCAAGGGATGCCGGTGGTCACCATCGAACTCGACCATGCCCTGAAAATGCCGCGCGATGCCGAAGTGCGCTCTATGTGGAGCGACCTGCTGCGCTGGATGGACGCGCGCTTGCTGCACTTGCCCGATACGCCCGCGCCCTTGCCGCAAGCCAAAAACCACCGACCCAGCACGGAAAAATAGCAGTTAAATTGGCCTCTAGCCCAATAAACACGTGCGGTTGTAGCTATTTTTTTGATAGTTGTCGCCGTAGGTTGGGTTGCACCAGCAACCCAACACAGCATCAACACCCCCACAACGTTCTGGCCACGCCACACCACACCAATGTTGGGTTGCTGGTGCAACCCAACCTACCCAGTCATTCACTCCTTGATTGATAGCTGCCAGCGCTTGCTGTGCAAGGGCTAGAGACTGTTTTGATACTTACTCTGAGCCGCAAGCCAAAAAATACGGCCCATGACGGGCACCTTCCCCCACTGCACGTACCATCACGGCTGCTTTTATTTCGCCCGCTTGCGGGTTTCAACGGAGAAAACTAAATGTTCAGTCATGTGATGGTGGGTGTGAATGACTTGGAAAAGTCGAAGGTGTTTTACGACGCGGTGCTGGGCGCTTTGGGCTTGCCAGCGGGAGTGGCCAACAAGCAGCGCTATTTCTACCGCAGCGCGGGCGGCAACTTTGCCATCACCAAGCCCATCAATGGCGAGGCCGCTTGCCACGGCAACGGCAACACGATTGGCTTTAACGTCGATTCGCCCGCGCAAGCCGATGCCTTCCATGCCGCTGGCGTCGCCCACGGCGGCACCAGCTGCGAAGACGCTCCCGGCTGGCGCGAAACCCCGGTCGGCAAGCTGTATCTGGCCTATCTGCGCGACCCCGACGGTCACAAAATCTGCGCCCTGTTTCGCCCAGCCGCTTAAATAACCCAGGGCCAGCGCGTGCAATCTGCCAGTGATGCTTGGTTTGACGAGGCGTATTACCAGCGCTTTTATTTCGACAAAAAAACCAGCGTGGTTGACCCCGGCCATGTCGAGCGGCTGGGGGCGTTTGTGTGCAGCTACCTGCAATACCTGCGCGTGCCGGTGGCGCGGGTGTTGGATGTCGGCTGCGGCATTGGCCTGTGGAAAGACGTGGTGGCGCGACATTTTCCGCTGGCGACGTTTCAGGGCGTCGAATACAGCCCGTATCTGTGCCAGCGCTTTGGTTGGCAACGCGGCTCGGTGGTGGACTACCGGGCCGATGCGCCGTTTGACTTGGTCATTTGCCAAGGCGTGCTGCCGTATTTGAGCGCGGACGACGCCAAGGCCGCCATGGCCAATTTGGGTCGGTTGTGCCGGGGCGCGTTGTACGTCGAAGCCGTTACGCGCGAGGACTGGGAGCTGGGCATTTTGGACGAGGGCTTGACCGACGCACGGATGTTTCGCCACCGTGCCCAGCTGTACCGGCGCGGCCTGAGTAGCCACTTTGCCGAGGTCGGCGGCGGCGTCTGGCTCAGTGAGCACGCCGAGGTGCCGCTGTTTGCGCTCGAAAGCGTGGGGCGGCGTTGATCTGGCGCTGCCAGTAAAAATCGACAAAAATTTATTTTGATAGCTGCTAGCGCTTACTGCATAAGGGCTACAGCCGGTTTTTGTCTCAATTTATGTTATTGACTTGTTTTTGCGAAAGCTTCCTCTCCCATGTCCTGGAATCAGTTTAAGCACCAATATTTGGTGCGCTTTTGGTCGCCCTTTCCTGCGGTGATTGCCGCCGGGGTGTTGTCGGCCTATTACTTTGGCCTGACCGGCACGTTTTGGGCGGTGACCGGCGAATTCACCCGCTGGGGTGGGCACGCGCTGCAATTTGCGGGCGTGGATATTTCTGGCTGGGGCTATTTCAAAATTTTGGGAATGCAGGGCACGCCGTTGACGCGCATTGACGGCGTGATGATCATCGGTATGTTTGCTGGCTGCTTGTCGGCGGCGCTGTGGGCCAATAACGTCAAGCTGCGCCATCCGACGCACCGCATCCGCGTGTTTCAGGCGCTGGCGGGCGGCATCATTGCTGGCTTTGGCGCGCGTTTGGCCATGGGGTGCAACTTGGCGGCATTTTTTACCGGCATTCCGCAGTTTTCGCTGCACGCTTGGTTTTTTGCCATTGCCACGGCCATTGGCTCGCTGGCCGGTGCCAAAGTCAGTTTGCTGCCCATTTTTCGCATCCCGGTGAAGCTGCAAAAGGTCTCAGCCCCGCAGCCTTTGAGCGCGCACGCGGCGCAGGCGCAAACGCGCTTTCGCCTGGGCATGGCGCTGTTTCTGGGCTTTGTGGTTTGGGCGATGGCCAAAATGTTCGATGCGCCCAAGCTGGGCATGGCGGCGCTGTTTGGCTTGGCGTTTGGCCTGATCATCGAGCGCGCCCAAGTCTGCTTTACCTCGGCGTTTCGCGACCTGTGGATCACTGGGCGCACGCAAATGGCCAAGGCCATTCTTGCTGGCATGGCCGTGGGCACGATAGGCGTCTACAGCTATGTGCAGTTGGGCCTGGACCCCAAAATCTTTTGGGCCGGCCCGAATGCGGTGATGGGCGGCCTGTTGTTTGGCTTTGGCATCGTGCTGGCCGGTGGCTGCGAGACCGGCTGGATGTACCGCGCCGTCGAAGGCCAAGTGCATTACTGGTGGGTGGGGCTGGGCAACGTCATTGGCTCGACGCTGCTGGCGCTGGTGTGGGACGACTTGGCACCGCTGATTGCCATCAACTACGACAAGGTCAACCTGCTTAAAACGCTCGGCCCCCAAGGCGGCTTGCTGGCGACTTATGGGATGCTGGGCCTGTCGCTGGCGCTGGTCATCTGGTGGGAAAAGCACTTTTTTGCCAAGAAGGCGCGCCAAAATGCCGCTGCCGCCACGTTGCAACCTGCTGCATAAAAGCCCCCAAAAACACCCAAAAACACCCAAAATTGCCATGACAACACCCGCCCCGACCAGCGCCTACATTCCCGACTTTCGCCTCGACATGGTCGGCGAGCCTTGCCCTTACCCGGCTGTCGCCACGCTCGAAGCCATGCCGCAACTGGCACCGGGCCAGATTTTGGAAGTGGTGTCTGACTGCCCGCAGTCGATCAACAACATTCCGCTGGACGCCAAAAACCACGGCTACGAGGTGCTAGAAATTCAGCAAGACGGGCCGACAATTCGCTACCTGATTCGCCGCTAATTTCCGCTAATCGCCACTAATCACCGTTAACCCACCTTCATTCAAGGAGCCTTCAATGCAAAAAGTTTTGATCATCATCCATGCCGCGCCCTATGGCAGCGAGCGCTGTTTGTCTGGCCTGCGCGTGGCCGCCGCGCTGGCGGCGCACGCCACCGAGGAGGTGCAACTGCGCATCTTTTTGATGTCTGACGCCTCGTTTGTCGGCCTGCCTAACCAGCAAGACGGCAGCGGCAGCGGCAGTGGCCTGCAAGCGATGGTTGAGCAGTTGGTTGACTGCGGCGTCACGATTCGGCTGTGCCGCACCTGCGCTTTGGCGCGCGGTTTGGGCGATTTGCCGCTGATCAAAGGGCTGGAAATTGGCACCTTGTCCGAGTTGGCCAACTGGACGCTGGACGCCGACAAGGTGCTGACCTTTTAAGCGGTCAAGGCGCGCCGCGCCCGCACCGCAGCGGCCAGTTGTTGCAGCACTGGCACGGTTTGCACCATGCTGATGCAAGCGTCGGTCACCGATACGCCCACCTTGAGCGGCTGACCGACGACGATGTCTTGGCGGCCCTCGTTCAGGTGGCTTTCAATCATCACACCGGTGATGCGGCTGTCGCCCGCTGCCACCTGCGCTGCCACATCGGTGGCGACGTCGATTTGCCGCTGGTGCTGCTTGCTGCTGTTGGCGTGCGACACATCGATCATCACCTGCGGGCGCAGGCCCGATGTGTGCAGCAGCGCGCAGGCGGCGTCCACGTCGCCAGCGGCGTAGTTGGTCTGCTTGCCACCGCGCAAAATCACATGGCAATCGTCGTTGCCCCGGGTCTCAAAAATGGCCGCTTGGCCCATCTTGGTCATGCCCATAAAGGCGTGCGCCGACTGCGCCGCCAAGATGGCGTCACTGGCCACTTTGAGGCCGCCATCGGTGCCGTTCTTAAAGCCGACCGGGCAGCTCAAACCGCTGGCCAGCTGGCGGTGGCTTTGGCTCTCGGTCGTGCGCGCGCCAATCGCGCCCCAGCTGACCAGGTCGCTGATGAATTGCGGACTGAGCAAGTCCAAAAACTCGGTGCCCACCGGCAGGCCCAGCGCCAGCACGTCCAGCAGCAGCGCGCGCGCCATTTCTACGCCTTCGTTGATGGCAAAGCTGTCGTCCATGCGCGGGTCGTTGATGTAGCCCTTCCAGCCGACGGTGGTGCGCGGCTTTTCAAAATACACGCGCATGACGATCAGCAGCTCGCTTTGCAGCGCCTGCGCCTGCACTTGCAGTTGGCGCGCGTACTCCATGGCTTGGTCGTGGTCGTGGATGGAGCAGGGGCCGACAACGACGATCAACCGGTCGTCTTGCCCATGCAGCACGCGCGAGATGGCAGCGCGGCTGGACTCGACCAGCGCCTGCGCTGCATCGGGCGCAGGCAGCCATTCTTGCAACAGCGCAGGCGTGACCAGTGGGCGCACCGCTTTGATGCGCGTGTCGTCGATGCGGGTGGTGTCGAGGGTAGAAAGCGCCTTGGGCGCAGGGTGGGGGTGCAGCGTAGTCATAGGGTGCTGATTGTCGCGCCAGACAGCTCGGCATCAAGGTCGGCGAAACGCCACCTGCTGCGCTGACCAATATGTGCCGTCCAAGCGATCTAGCCGCACGGTGCCGCCGCTGGAGGGGGCGTGGACAAAGCGGCCTTCACCGACATAAATACCGGCGTGGTGGGGCGTGCGGCCACGGCCAAACACCACCAAGTCGCCGGTGCGCAGGCTTTCGCGGGCAATCGACTGGCCCCATTGGTCCAGCTGCGCTACGGTGCGCGGCGGCGCGCGGCCTGCGCGGTTTTGGTAGACGTAGCCAATCAGGCCGCTGCAGTCAAAACCGCTCTCGGGGGTGTTGCCGCCGTAGCGGTAGGGCGTGCCCACCAAGCCCATGGCGTGAATGGCAATGTCGCTGGACTGATCGACCGAGATCCGCGCCGGGGCTGGGCGCGTCGGCGGGGACGGGTACTTGGGCGGTGACGGGGGAGCGGTGCTACAGCCCACCAGCAGCATTGCCGTGGTCAGCACCAAGCCATGGAGTGCGTGCATGGGCGCAAGGGTAGCGCAAGCTGGCTCGCCTGCAAATATTCAGCGCGCGTAGATCAGCATTCGGCCTTTGTAGCGCAGCACCCCGGGGCTGGCCGGGGTGTGCAGGCGTTCTTCTTGCAACGCAAAGCCGTGCTGCGCCATGTGGCGGGTGAAGGCGTTGCGGTTGCCCCGGTCGGGGTCAACAATCCACACCTGCGCCGCTGGGGCGCTGTGCAGCGCAATAAAACGTGCCAGTGCGCCGTCGGCATCGCGCTCATACAGCAAGTCGCTGCCCAGCACCAAATCAAACAGCCCTTGTACTGCGTGGCTGTCGCTGTGGCTGCTGCTGTCGTGGACAGGGCTGTCAGCCACCGCCGCGCCCCACTGGCCGTGGCGGTATTTCATGGGGGTTAGGGCATTGAGGCGCAGGTTTTCGCGCAAAAAGGCACCAGCTAGGGGGTGACAGTCGCTGGCGGTGATGTCTGCGCCGCGCCGGTGGCCGACCAAGCTGGCCAGCGCCAAGCCGCAGCCAATTTCTAAGATGCGCTCGCCCGGCGTGACCGGTCGGCGGGCCAAGCGCGCCGCCATGTGCGCGCCAGACGGCCATAGCAGGCCAAACAGCGGCCAGCTGGCCGAGGAAATGCCCAAGCGCTCGGCCGCGCCCAGTGGATCGCTGTATTGCTGGCGATCAAGCAGCGAGCGAATGTGCAGGTTGTCTACACCAATGACGGCAATGCTTTCGTGTTTCAGCAGATAGCCGGGCATCAGGGCTGATGCGGCGTGCCGTCTAGGCGCGCTGTCCAGTCTTCGAGTACACCGCCGCGCGCCAGTCGGCCCTCGACCAAGCGGCGCCACGATGGCGTCAGCGGCAAAGCGGCCAGTGCCGTGAGCACAGCGGCATCAAACGGCTGGTGGTACAGCACCGCCATCACCCGCGCCAGCGACCACTGCGGCCACGGGCGCGCTGCCAACGTAAAGGCGTTACCCGTTTGCAGCGTGCCGGGTTCAAGCACGCGGTAATACCAGCCAGAGCGCCCGGTATGTTGCACGCGCTGCGCCATGTCGGCCACGCCAAAGCGGTCGTTTAACTTCCAACATGGTTGGCGGCTTTGCGAGATTTCTAGCAGCACGCTACCCACACGCACTTGGTCACCCCAGCACAGGTCGTGCTCGGTCATGCCGCTGCTGAACAGGTTTTCGCCAAAGGCACCGGGTGCGTTCAACACCGGCAATGGCCCCAGCTCGCTTTGCCACGCGGGGTAATGTTCTTGCGCATATTGGTGGACGGCTTTGTCAGGCCCGCCGTGTACGCGCAAGTCGCCTTGCTCGTCACCGTCCAAGCCTAGCGTACCGACCGCTACGGGCCCATTGATGGGAGATTTGGCCATCGCGCTGCGTGAGCCGGGCCGCGTGAACGGCACCGCTGGCCCACGCAGCACGGCCAGCACATGGCCTAGATGAGATTCGGTCATTCGAACACCCATTATTTTGGTTGTTAGGTTGTTGATTTATTGCGTTATTGCGTTATTGGCGCAGTGCTGCGCGGGTGCTCTAAAAAAAAGCGCAGCATTTCCTTTGTGGCATTGACGCCCCGGGGGTCAGTTTGGCCGACTTTGGCGCTGCCGCCCGACCACGCATGGCCAGCGTTGTGTAGTACCCAGTGCTCCACCAGCACATCAGCTGCACGGTGATCGCCATCAGCATCAGCATCAGCGCCGTTGACTGCACGGTACAGGTGGCGCGTAAAGCGCTGACCAGCGTCTGACTGGCCGGGCTGCGACTCTTGCACCGCTGCGCGTTTATCGCCCAGGGCCGCTTGCAGCGCGGCATCGACCAGTTGCTCGCCATTTTTGGCGCTGACAGTGGTATCGGCATCGCCATGAAAGACGATCAGTGCCGGATGCGCCGCGCCGCTGGAATGTGCGGCAGGGCGAGCAGAAGGGCTGCTCGGCCCCAGTTTGGCACCGTTATTCATGGCTGACAGCGCCGCCATCATGTTGTCGGCTGCGCCCGCTTGCAAGCCCGAATGCACGCCGATAGCGGCAAACATATCGGGGTATTCGCGCCCCAATAAAGCCACCATAGCGCCCCCGGCAGAAATACCGGCGGCGTACACGCGCTGCGCATCCACTGGATGGCGCTCCATCACATCACACACCATGGCCACCATCAAACCCAGCTCGCCTTGGCCACGGTGCTGGTTGCTGGACTCAAACCAGTTCCAGCAACCGCTGGGGTTGGCATTGCGCGCTTGCGCCGGATACAGCACCAAGGCATTGGCCGCAGTCGCTGCTTGATTCATGCCGGTGGCGGCGGCAAAGTCATCGGGATCTTGAGAGCAACCGTGCAGCATCAACACCAGCGGCATTGGCGTGCCAGCCACCGCGCCTGGCGGCACGTACAGCAGGTAGTGGTGTTGCGCGCCATCGTGGGCAAAGGTGATGCGCTCAAAACTGCCCGGCTGCTCAGACGCTGGCGCGGCAACGGCAGCAGCACTGCCGTGGGCGGCGGTAAAGGCCGTCAGTGCGCTGCGCTCGGGCAGTACGGCGTCCAGCACATCGGTGCTGATATGGGGTTGCTCGGGCGCAGCAGACAACGGGCCCATCAGCGCACGCTGCATAGCCTCCGTAACGCCCATCAAGTGGCCGCCATACATCATCTGGGTAGCCTCGTCCAGCATATGGGTGAATTGGGTGTTCCAGTTCATCGAAAGTCCTTGTGGGATTGTGCAAGCGTGTGTGCTTTGTGGCTGTCACCAGCCAATCAACAGGGTCCCAGATCAACGGGGCCAAGGTGGAGGTTGACATCCTCCCCGCCCTAAAGGACGGGGATTCCTGCTGCCAGGCGGCGATGTCCCGCCGCGAGAATGTTCCGTGCTGCATTCACGTCGCGGTCGTGTACCGCTGCGCACTCGCTGCACGTCCATTCCCTTATTCGCAAACCTGCTCTACCTTTCGGACTGCTGGCGGCAATAACTCCGCAGCACGAGCAAGTCTGGGTTGAATAGCTTTCGTTGACTACCTCAAAGACGATACCGGCCTGATGGCTCTTGTATTCCAACATCGTCTTTAGCATTGACCAGCCTGCATCCAGCGTGCTTTTGGCCATCTTGGTTTTGACCAGCTTGG
>CAIRYF010000217.1 GCA_903882725.1 uncultured Simplicispira sp. | reverse complement strand
CGCGAGCCGACCAACAGGGCGTAGTCGGCGTCTTTGAAGGCGGTCATCGGGTCGTCGTGGGCAGTCATTTCGACGAGCAGCGGGAAAGCGCAGTCGTCCAGCTCCATCATCACGCCCTTGAGCGCTTTTTGTGGGCCTTCCACAGGCACTTCGAGCAGCTGAAGGATGACCGGCTGGTCTTTGCCCAGCATTTCGCCAGAGGCAATGCGAAACAGCAGGGCGTAACCAATTTGACCTGCGGCACCAGTAACAGCCACGCGGACGGGTTTTTTGCTCATGTAGAAAACTCCAGACAGTGAAGGAAATTGAGGAAGACAAGTGGGAACACAGCGGCTGCCACCTGCACCTGTTATCAGCTACACGCGCCCCGCTAACAGCTGTCGATTTTACCCGAAATTGGTGCCACGTCAATTTGTCTTATGTCTTATATAAGATATGATTCAGCGGTTCACGATGCCGTTTACGCACACTAGGTACACGCTCGCATTGCGCTGCACGCCCATGTCCTCTACGCCCTCTTCTGCTGCTGTCACCATCATCTCGCCATCTGGCGCGACTGGCTTGCCAGCGCCTGCATTCAGCCCGCTGTACCAGCAGATCAAAGGGCTGATTTTGCAAAGTCTGGAATCGGGCGAATGGAAGCCCGGCGAGGCCATTCCCAGTGAAATTGATTTGGCAGCACGCTTTCGTGTCAGCCAAGGCACGGTGCGCAAAGCCATTGACGACTTGGCTGCAGAAAATTTGGTGATACGCCGCCAAGGCAAAGGCACGTTTGTTGCCACCCATGCCGAGCACCAAGTGCAGTACCGCTTTTTACGCTTGTTGCCCGACAGCGGCGATGCCAGCATAGAAGGCCCCGCCGAGCGTCATATCATTGACTGCAAGCAGGTGCGCGCCCCGATTGATGTCGCCCGTGCCTTGGGCCTGCGCGCTGGTGACGCCGTTATCCAAGCGCGCCGCGTGCTGTCGTTTCAAGGCATTCCTACCATTTTGGAAGACATTTGGCTGCCCGGTCAGGCCTTTAAGGGCTTGAGTGCTGCGCACATGGCTAATTACCCCGGTCCGACCTACGCCATGCTGGAGGTGGACTTCGGCGTGCGCATGGTGCGCGCCGAAGAAAAAATCAGGGCAGTGCTGCCCGACGCGGAGCAAGCGGCTCTGCTGCACGTGGCACCAGCTACGCCCTTATTGAGCGTCGAACGCCTTGCTTACACATATAACGATGTTCCCATGGAGTTACGGCGCGGTCTCTATCTGACCGATACGCACCATTACCGCAACGAATTGAATTGAAAATAGCCACAAACCCTGACAATCCGCTAGCCTAGCGCGCACAAAAAAACGAGAATGTCCCCCGAGCCGCGCGCCGACTTGTTGCAGTGCAATAAAATTTTGCCTTGTACTGACGCACGAATTACATAGCAGTTACATCCACGAAAGCCCTTGCCATGACCGAGATAGCCAAAAAACGGCCTGAATTTCGCAACATCAACGCCTTATCGGACCTGCCCGGCTACCGATGGCCTTTAGCTGCCTTGGTTTCGGGTATGCACCGAGCCAGCGGCGTGATTTTGTTTTTATTGCTGCCCTTTATTGTCTGGATGCTCGACACCTCGCTGTCATCCGAAATATCGTTTGGCGAATTCAAGGCCGCCTTTAACAGCCACTTAGGCATCTTGCCCGGAGGGTTTGTCAAATTGATGACATTGGCACTGATTTGGGCCTATCTGCACCACTTCATTGCTGGTATTCGCCACCTGATCATGGACATCAATCACGCTGCCGTGAACAAAGTCTTTGGCCGCAAGTCTGCTGCCACCGTTCTTGTCTTGAGCCTGAGCCTGACCTTTATTCTGGGTCTAAAACTTTTCGGCGCTTATTAAGGCTTTAGCAATCCTGGCCTTTATCGGCCTGCACCGCATTTTTACTGATTAGGAAGAAATACCATGGCCCAAAATTATGGCTCCGCCCGCCTTGTCGTAGGTGCCCACTATGGTGTGCGCGATTGGCTCAGTCAGCGCGTCACCGCTGCTCTGATGGCGCTCTTTACCGTGCTCGTATTGGCACGTCTGCTGTTTTCTAGCGGCCCGATTCGCTATGACTCGTGGGCCGGTCTATTTGCTCCGCAGTGGATGAAGGCATTGGCCTTTGCCGTGATTTTGTCATTGGCCTATCACGCGTGGGTAGGTATGCGCAACGTGTGGATGGACTATATCCAGCCAGTAGGCACGCGTTTGTTGCTGCAAGTTTTCACCATCGTCTGGTTGGTCGGCTGCGCTGGCTGGGCGGTACAGGTTTTGTGGCGCCTGTAATTACTGCTTCACATTTTGCGAACAAAGGCTAAATCTATGAGCTACACCAACGCCAATATCTCCAAGCGCAAATTCGACGTCGTCATTATCGGAGCCGGTGGCTCGGGTATGCGCGCCGCACTTGAACTGTCCCGCGCCGGCCTGAACGTGGCCTCGCTGTCCAAAGTCTTCCCTACCCGCAGCCACACCGTGGCCGCACAAGGCGGTGTGAGCGCTTCGCTGGGCAATATGGCCGAAGACAACTGGCACTACCACTTCTACGACACCATCAAAGGCGGCGACTGGCTGAGTGACCAAGACGCCGTCGAATTTATGTGCCGCGAAGCACCCAAGGTGGTGTATGAGCTGGAACACTTCGGTATGCCGTTTGACCGCAACGCCGACGGCACCATTTACCAGCGCCCGTTTGGCGGCCACACCGCCAACTACGGCGAAAAAGCCGTACAACGCGCCTGCGCTGCTGCTGACCGCACCGGTCATGCCATGCTGCACACGCTGTACCAGCAAAACGTCAAGGCCAAGACCAACTTCTTCGTCGAATGGATGGCGCTGGACTTGATCCGCGACGAAGACGGCGATGTTGTCGGCGTGACCGCCCTGGAGATGGAAACTGGCGATCTGTACGTCCTCGAAGCCAAAACCGTGTTGCTAGCCACCGGTGGCGCAGGTCGCATTTTTGCTGCATCGACCAATGCTTTTATCAATACCGGCGATGGTTTGGGTATGGCGGCACGCGCTGGCATTCCGCTGCAAGATATGGAGTTTTGGCAGTTCCACCCCACCGGCGTGGCCGGCGCTGGCGTGCTGCTGACCGAAGGCTGCCGTGGTGAAGGCGCTATTCTTTTGAATAGCAATGGCGAGCGTTTCATGGAGCGCTATGCGCCCACCTTGAAAGACCTGGCACCACGCGACTTTGTTTCGCGCTCCATGGACCAAGAAATCAAAGAAGGCCGCGGTTGCGGCCCGAACAAAGACTACGTGCTGCTCAAGCTCGACCACTTGGGTGCCGACACCAT
>CAIRYF010000216.1 GCA_903882725.1 uncultured Simplicispira sp. | reverse complement strand
GTGCGGTTGTCGCCCGAATGCACCACACTGCCATCGCTGGATTTGTTTTGGTTGTAGAACACAAAATCGGCGTCCGAGCGCACCTTGCCGTCAGCACCGAGTAAAAATACGCTGCCGTCCAAGTCAAATGCGTCACCGTCGGTAGCACGCAAGTTCCAACCCAAACCGACCAGCATTTTTTTCATGCCGGGGGCTTCTTTGGACAGGTTGACGTTACCGCCTTTTTGCAGACTGATTGCCATGAATAGACTCCTTCGGGTTGTTCAGGTTGAAAAATAAAATACGACAAGCCAACGTCCTTTTTTTTCTAGCAGGGCATTGGCAAGTTTGGCAAGCGATTTTTAATTCTAGTGTATGTTTCAGCCTGCTCCGCGTTGCTGTGGCGCATCTTTTCAAAGCAGTCCAGCTAGGATCTTTGCTCTATTTTTCTATTTCGATCCATACGCAGCCTAGAGGCTGAAAAAGTCAATGAAAGAATTTCGCGTTTCATTTTTAATAACCGCCCTGTGTGTGGGCATTGCTGGCTGGTGGGGGACCCAGCACAGCATGGGTCTGTGGACTGCGCTGTGGCTGGTCACAGTGCTCGCCGTCTTGGAGGTGAGTTTGTCGTTTGACAACGCCGTGGTCAACGCCAGCGTCTTGAAAGATATGTCCGAATTCTGGCGTCAGGCTTTTCTGACCATCGGTATTTTGGTGGCGGTGTTTGGTATGCGGCTGGTATTTCCGATTGTTATCGTCAGTTTCTCAGGCGGCATTGGTGCCGTTGAAACCATGCAAATGGCGCTCAACAAGCCCGACCAATATTCACAGGTACTCACTGATGCCTATCCGGTTATTTCTGCCTTTGGCGGTATGTTTTTGCTGCTGGTGTTTTTGAACTTTTTGTTTGACATCAATAAAGAAACCCACTGGCTTGGCGCGTTTGAAGAGCGCCTGACCAAGCTGGCCAAGTTCAGTGAAATCAGCGTTTTTATTGCTCTGTGCGCTATCTTTTCGACGCGCTGGTGGGTGCCAGAGGCCGAGCAGTCGCGCGTGTTTGTCGCCGGGGTGATGGGTGTGTTGCTGTACCTGGCCGTTGATGCCGTGGGCGCGCTGTTTGAGAACGAAGAAGAGGGCGACGCCGCCGTCAAAACCATTCAGCGCTCGGGCTTTGCCAGCTTTTTGTACCTGGAAGTGCTGGATGCCTCGTTCTCTTTTGACGGTGTGATTGGCGCGTTTGCCATCACCAAAGATGTCGTCATCATCATGTTGGGCTTGGCGATTGGTGCCATGTTTGTGCGCTCGATGACGGTCTATCTGGTCCACCGGGGAACACTAAGCGAATACATCTACTTGGAGCACGGCGCGCACTATGCGATTGGCGCGCTGGCCGCCATCATGCTGCTGGGCACACGGGTGCATGTGCCTGAAGTCGTTACTGGCTTGATTGGCGTGGCCTTTATTGGCGCAGCGGTGTGGTCGTCGCTGCTTCACCGCAAGAACCACCCAGAACACTACACAACCTGAGGCCAGCTATGTCCCAACCCCTTTCTCTTTTGCGCGGCCAGCGCAGCAAACTGAGCGACTTGGGCCTGTCCCAAGGTGTCTTTACGCTGGATCTGGCCTTGGCACCTGCCAGCTTGGCCCTGGACAGCGCCTGCTTTGGTCTGGACAGCCAGCGCAAACTCAGCGACGAGCGTTACATGACGTTCTTCAATCAGCCACAAAGCCCCTGCGGCGGCGTGCGCCAGACGGGCACGCACAGCTTTGCCTTTGATTTGGCGCGTTTGCCCGCCTCGATCGATGCGCTGGTGGTAACGCTGGCCACCGAAGCCGCCGACGGCTTGCGCGCGCTGGATGCCAGCCACGCCCGCCTGCTGCACACCGATGGCAGCGTGGCGGCAGAATTTGCCATTGACGCCGGTCTGTTTAACAACGAGCACGCTGTGATGCTGATCGAGTTCTATCGCAAAGACGGCCAGTGGCGTACCAGCCCGGTAGCGCAAGGTTTCAACGGCGGCTTGGCTGCACTGGTGAAGCACTTTGGTGCCAGCGTGGCAGAACCAGCACCAGCACCCTCGCCTGCTGCGCCCCCCGCCAAAGTCTCGTTGAGCAAAATCACCCTTGACAAACGTGGCGACAAAATCTCGCTAGAAAAGCGTGGCCCTGGTGTTGGTCACGGGCGCATCGTCTGCAATTTGCAGTGGAGCGCCAGCGCCGAGCGCAGCCCAGCAGCGCCGCGCAAAAAAAGTGGCTTTTTGGCTGGCCTGCTCGGCGGTGGTGGCAGCGACGGTGCCTCGGGCACCAGCAGCGCTATCGACTTGGACTTGGGCTGCCTGTTTGAGCTGCGCGACGGCACCCGCTCGGCAGTGCAAGCGCTGGGCAACACCTTTGGTGCCTATGAGCAAGCACCCTACATCCACATGGCGGGCGACGATCGCAGCGGCAGCAGCGCTGACGGCGAATTTCTCTACATCAACGGCGACAAACTGCAAAACATCCAGCGCATTTGCATCTACGCCTTCATTTATGAAGGCGTGGCCAACTGGGCGCAGGCCGACGGCGTGGTCACCGTCTCAGTCCCCGGTCACCCGCCGATTGAGGTGCGCCTGGACGGTCACGAAGAGCGCAAAAATATGTGCGCCATTGCCATGCTAGAAAACGTCGATGGCCAGCTGCGCGTGACCAAACTGGCCGAATACTTCAGCGGCCACCGCGCGCTCGATGAGCGCTACGGCTGGGGCTTGAACTGGCAAGCTGGCAGCAAATAAGCGGCCATCCACAACAAAACGTTGATGAAACTCCTTGCCCAATGGTTTATTAGCGCCAGCGCCTTGTTGCTGGTGGCTTACCTCTACAGCGGCGTCCAAGTTAACAGCTTTGGCGCTGCGCTGGTAGCCGCCTTTGTCATTGGCCTGTTCAACGCTGTGCTGCGCCCGGTGCTGGTGGTGCTGACACTGCCGGTCACCGTCGTCACGTTGGGGTTGTTCCTATTTGTTGTGAACGCCCTGATGTTTTGGGCGGCATCGGGCGTACTCAGCGGCTTTCATGTGGCTGGTTTTGGCGCGGCGTTGCTGGGCTCGCTGCTGTATTCGGCGCTTGGTTTGGTGATTGAATCAGCGCTCGGCAGCCTGTTCTCGAAGCAGTAATTGAACCGCGCGCAAGCGCGTGTCGATGATCGAGGCTTCGACAAAATCGGCTGGTGCGCTGCTCTTGCGCGCCAGCTCTTGCCCGGCCCTGAATCGATCCACTGCCGCCGCATAGTCATAGCGCGCTGCGTGCGATTCGGCCTCGGCGCGTACCGCCCGCAGCGTTTGGCCTTGTGCTTGCCACACGCTGGCCAACAACTGCCATGCCGTGGCGTCTTGCGGGTGTGTTGTCACCCGAGTTTGCAGCTGTCCAAGCACCTGTGCTATCTGCGCGTCTGCCGCTGAATGCGCACGCGGCGTTTGCAGCAGCGCCCGCGTGCGCACCAACAGCTCAGGCCGCCCGGTGCTGGTGGGCATGGTGTGCAGCGCCGCCTCGGCCTGACCGGCAGCCAGTTCAACTTCTGCCACCAGCAACTGCGTTTGGCGTTGCGCTGGCGCGTCACTGCGCACCAGTGTTTGCAAACGCGCCAGCAGTGCGCGCGCTGCGGCTGGCTCGCGCAACTGGCTGGCAGCCAGCACGGCGGCGTACAGCACCGCGCTTTGGCGCACCGGTGCCAGCGCCGCAAAAGCGCCGCCCTGCGGTTCGGCCAGCCACTGGCGCCACACATCGACGCCGGGGTTGGACAACACCCGCGCCCGCGCTGCCAGCATCGCGTCTTCAAAACTCGGCTGTGGCATGGCTGTGTTGCCGTTTGGTAACTGGCGCGATTGCATATCAGCCACGCGCTGCGAGGTCAGCGGATGGCTGCGCAAATACGGCCAAGATCCGTTGTCATTCAAGCGGTTGGCTTGCTGCAATTTGTCAAACATTGCGACAAAACCCTGCGGCGAAAACCCCGCTGGTGCCATCAGGCCGTAGCCGATGCGGTCGGCCTCTCTCTCCATATCGCGCGAAAAATTTAACTGGTTTTGGACCAACAAGGCTTGGCCACCGACCATCAGCGCCTGCGCTGCCGCCGGATTTTTGCTCGCTGCCAGCGCGCCCAACACCATAGCGCCCAGCATCAGCGGCGTTTGGCGTCCTTGGCTGGCAATTAAGCGACCGATATGGCGCTGCGTCACATGGCTTAACTCATGCGCTAGCACCGAGGCCAGCTCGTCGCGGCTGCCAACCACACCCATCAGCCCCAAATGCACGCCCAAATAACCACCCGGCAGCGCAAATGCATTGACCGTGCGGTCGCGCCCCAGCAGCACTTGCCAGGCAAAGCGCTCGTCCAGCTCGGGCGACAACTCACCGCGCGCTCGTGCTGCTGCCAACAGCGCTTGCCACAGGCTTTGCACATACTCGTCCAGCACCGCATCGTCGATGTAGTCCGGGTCGCGGTACAGCTGGCGAATAATGTTGTTGCCCAAGCGGCGTTCATCGCCCAGCGTCAAATCACTGCCATCGCCCAATGTTGGCAGGCCCAACTGTGCAGCAGCAGAGGCCTCTACACCCACGGCAAATGCTATTGATATAGAAGCTGTAAGTGCATACAAACATTGGGCTATAGGCCGTTTTGACCTTAAAAATAACGGAAAGAGGGAATAAAGCATCACCGTATGATGCCGCCTCCTTTAAATGTTTCCCCGCGCCTGCACGCGCTGACACACGCACCACCCATGTCTGCACTCACCCACTTTGACACCCAAGGCCAAGCCCACATGGTCGACGTTGCGGCCAAGCCCGCCACCCACCGCATCGCTGTCGCTGGCGGGCGTATCGAGATGCTGCCCGCCACGCTGGCATTGATTGAAGCGGGCAATGCCAAAAAAGGCGACGTGCTGGGCATTGCCCGTATCGCTGGCATTCAGGGGGCCAAAAAAACCAGCGACCTGATCCCGCTGTGCCATCCGCTGGCATTGACCCGTATTGCTATTGATTTTGTAGCTGCTAGCGCATACCAGACGGGCGCTTGCGGCATTTATTGCACTGCAACCGTAGAAACGGTCGGCCCCACCGGTGTCGAAATGGAAGCCCTCACGGCGGTGCAAGTCGCCCTGCTGACCATCTACGATATGTGCAAAGCGGCAGACCGTGCCATGTCCATCCACGGCGTGCGCGTACTGGAAAAACACGGCGGTAAATCGGGCAGCTTTGTGGTGGCACCCGGGGTCAACTAAGCCCACCATGCCATCGCCCGCCTCTGAATCCGCCGCACACCACCGCAGCCAAACGCGCTTGATCACGCTGGGCAGCACCGTGGTGATTTTGTTGTTGCTGCTTTTTGGTGCGCTCAGTTTGTCGCGCTTTCAGGCGGCGGAGGCGGCGTGGGAAGATCACAACGCGCGCGCTACGGCCATTGGCCAGGCGCAAACCGAAATTGCCCGGCACATCGGCTATGGCGGCTTTATCCACAACTTTAAAAACCTGATTTTGCGGCGCGACTTGCCGCGCTATCAGGCGGCTATCGAGGCCGATATTGCCGGATTTCGCGCGCAGTCAGAGCGCCTAGCGCAGTTGCTGAACGTGCCCACCGATCAAGTGGCGTTGGCCCAACTGCGCGCCACACTAGAAGACTACGCCGACAAATACCGCTTGGCGGTGCCACTGGTGGCCGCAGGTGCCACACCCGTCGAAATTGATGCGGTGGTCAAAATTGACGACCAGCCAGCGCTCAAGGCACTGAACCAACTCAACAGCCGGGCCATGGTGCGCGCGCAGCAAACCCAAGCCACCGCGCAAACGCTGCATAACGAGGCCATCCGCTTTTCCCGCCTTGGCGGCGCGCTGATGCTCATCGCCCTGATCGCCGCCACGTGGGCACTGCTGCGTTTTTTGAACCATCTGCTGGTGGCCAAGCAGCAAATTGAGCGCGCGCTGGCGCAGCAGCAACAAATGCAAGACGAGCTGGTGCAGGTAGAAAAACTCGCCGCCCTGGGTGCCTTGGTGGCTGGTGTGGCGCACGAGGTCAACACGCCGATTGGCGTCACCCTGTCAGCGGCCACGCACCTTGATGCGGAAACACAAAAAACCGACCACGCCTACCAAGCTGGTGAACTGAGCGAAGAGGGCCTGAGCGACTACTTCGCCACCGCCCGCCAAGCGACGCAGCTGATGTCCCTCAACAGCCAACGCGCCTCGGACTTGATCCAAAGCTTTAAGCAAATCGCCGTTGACCAAACCGGCGGCGAACGGCGCAGCTTTGACGTAGCCCAGTACATCGACGAAGTGCTGCTCAGTTTGCGCCCGCACCTCAAAAAATCCCCCGTCCTTATCCGCGTCGATTGCCCGCCAACGCTGATGCTGGACAGCCTGCCCGGCGCGTTCTCGCAAGTGCTGACCAATTTGGTGATGAACGCGCTGCTGCACGCCTTTGAGCCAGAGCAAAGCGGACACATTGACATCAGCGTGGCCGCCATCAACAGCACGCAGCTGCGCCTGACCTTCAGCGATGACGGCAAAGGCATTGCGCCCGAGCTGCACACGCGCGTGTTTGAGCCGTTTTTCACCACCCGCCGCGCCAACGGCGGCAGCGGGCTGGGGCTGCACATCGTCCACAACATCGTCACCCAAGCGCTTAAAGGCACGCTGACGCTGCACAGCCGCGTCGGCGAAGGAGCCACTTTTACCCTGCTGCTGCCGCGCAGTTTGGCCGACACTGTTGTGCCCGCGCCTGCTTTGCTCTCTCCTTCGGAGTCCCGCACATGAATGCCACCCCCCTCAAGCTCAAGCCCAGCGCCCCGCGCGATCG
Source organism: uncultured Simplicispira sp. (assembly GCA_903882725.1). Classification (GTDB taxonomy): domain Bacteria; phylum Pseudomonadota; class Gammaproteobacteria; order Burkholderiales; family Burkholderiaceae_C; genus Simplicispira. The sequence goes on along the minus strand of CAIRYF010000216.1, from coordinate 7,572 downwards.
CACTGCAACGCTGCTGCGCGACTGGCGCGTCTTGGTCGTCGATGACGATGTTGAAGTCCACGCCGTCACCCGCCTGATTTTGGGCAAGATGCGCTACAAGGGCCGAGGTATTGAGCTGCTCTCAGCCCACTCGGCCGCCCAAGCGCGCAGCCTGTTAGAAAAAGAGCGCGACATCGCCGTGGTGCTGCTGGACGTGGTGATGGAAACCGACGATGCCGGTCTGCGCTTGGTGTCGGTGATTCGCAAAGAACTGGGCAACATCGCCACGCGCATCATCTTGCGCACCGGCCAGCCCGGCCAAGCTCCCGAGGAGCGGGTCATCATCGACTACGACATCAACGACTACAAAGCCAAAAGCGAGCTGACCGCGCAAAAACTGTTCACCACCGTCGTGGCGGCCCTGCGCTCCTACGAAACCATCGTCGCGCTGGACAAGACCTACAAAGGGCTAGAAAAAATCCTCGACAGCACCAGCACGCTGTTCAACGTACACACCTTGCAGCAGTTTGCCGCTGGCGTGCTGACCCAGCTATCGGCCTTTTTGGGCTGCCAACCCAACGGCATCATCTGCGTGCAATACGACCCCGACACACTGCACGACAGCCACCCACCCAGCGAAAACGTGCGGATACTGGGCAGCACCGGCAAGTGCTACGGCTGCAACATGGGCGAAGGTGAAGGTGAAGGCGCGCCTTGCAGCAACCCAGAAATGCTCGAAGTAGTGCGCCAAGCGCTGCGCCAGCAAAAAAACCAGCTGACCGACGAATACACCGTGCTCTATTTGGACACCGGCGACACCCAGGCAACGGCGGCGCTGCTGCACGGCGGCTTGGGCGAGGCCGACGAGAACGATCGCAAGCTGTTGGAATTGTTCTCCGCCAAAATTTCCATCGCGCTGGCCAATGCCCTGACCTACCAAAAAATGATCAGCGCCGAGCAAGCCGCCACCACCGACTTTTTGACCGGCCTGAACAACCGCCGCCAACTGCTGCGCCTGGGTCTGCCGATGCTGGCCGGTGCCCGGCGCAACGCCACGCCCTTGGCGGTGGCCATACTCGACATCGACCACTTCAAGCGCATCAACGACACCTGGGGCCACGACGCCGGTGATGAAGTGCTGGCGCGCATTGGCCAATTGCTCACGGCCAGTTTTCGCAGCAGCGACATCGTCGCCCGCTTTGGCGGCGAAGAGTTCTGCATCCTGGCCCCCGGCCTGAGCGCGCAAGAAGCCTTTAGCCTGTTCGACGCCTTTCGCCTGCGCTTGGCCAAAGAGCGCTTTGCCTTCGACGGCGAACAAGTGGACAGCATCAGCATCACTATCAGCATCGGCATCTCCACCGAAGTGGTGGACAGCCTCGACACCATGATCGCCGCCGCCGACACCCAGCTCTACCGCGCCAAAGAGCGGGGCAGGAATCGGGTGGAGGTGGTTTAAGGGACGGGGCTACCCAGCCTTCACTCCTTGATTGATAGCTGCTAGCGCTTACTGCATAAGGGCTATAGGCTGTTTTTGGCAACCGGTGTAGCCATGGCACTGAGGCGCACCGCCAAGGCAATGTATTCGTCTACCGGCACCTCTTCGGCGCGGCGCTGCACATTGAATTCGCCGGCAAAATTGCGCGCCTCCAGCCAGCGTCCCAGCGTGTGGCGCAGCAACTTGCGCCGCTGGCTAAAGGCCACTTGCACCAGTTCTTCTAGCAGTTTGGGTGGCAGCGCCACCGGCGCGGCGCGCGGCACCATGCGCACGACGGCGCTGTCAACGCGCGGCGGCGGATCAAAGCTCTCGGGCGGCACAAACAGCACGTTTTCCATGGCGTAGCGCCACTGCAACATCACCGACAGACGGCCATAGTCGCCGGTGGAAGGCCGCGCCACCATGCGGTCGATAACTTCTTTTTGCAGCATAAAGTGCTGGTCAGCAATCACATCGACGTGCTTGAGCAAGTGGAACAAAATCGGCGTAGAGATGTTGTAGGGCAGGTTGCCTACTACTCTTATTTTGATAGCTGCAAGCGCTTGTGCTACCTGCGTAAAGTCCACTTTTAAGACATCAGACTCAATCACATTGAGCTGCGGGTGCAAGCGCAGGCGCAGCGCCAAGTCGCGGTCCAGCTCAATCACCGTCAGACGCCCAAGGCGCTCGACCAGCGGCTGGGTCAGCGCCGCCAAACCGGGGCCAATTTCAACCATTGGCTCGCCCGGCTGCGGGGCAATGGCGTGAACGATGTCTTCAATGATGCTGCGGTCAGACAAAAAGTGCTGACCAAAGCGTTTGCGGGCAATGTGCTTCACTGTGGCGCGTCCCTGTATTCGACGTAGGCGCGGGCGCGCAGCTCTTGCAGCCAAGTGGCATAGGCCTCGTCCAATTTTTTCTCGCGCACCGTGTCGCGCACCATGTCGCGCTGTTCGCGTTGGCTCAACTCGACTTGGCGGCGCTCCAGCAGCTGGATCAGGTGTACGCCAAAGCGCGACACCAGCGGCTCGCTGATCTCGCCCGGCTGCAGTGCCTCCAGCGCAGCTTGAAATTCTGGGACGTAGCGCCCTGCGGTGGCCCAGCCCAAGTCGCCGCCTTGTTTGGCGCTGCCATCTTTAGAGAACTCGCGCGCCAGATCGGCAAAATCAGCCTGACCGGCCTGAATGCGGCTGCGGTAGTCGGCCAAGCGTTTGGCTGCAGCGGTTTCGGACAACTGCGCGCTGGGCACCAGCAAGATGTGGCGTGCGTGGTTTTGCGTGGCGATGGCGCTCGCGCCGCCTTGCGCGTTTTGCGATTTGGCCAACACCTTCAAGACGTGAAAGCCAGCGCCCGAGCGCAGCGGCCCAGCGACACCGCCGACGGGCAGCGCCTGGGTGGCTTGGGTAAACAACTCGGGGTAGCGGTCGGTGCTGCGCATTCCCAAGCTGCCGCCTTGGGCGCTTTCGGGCGCGGCGGAGTAGTTGCGTGCCAGCACAGCAAAGTCCTCGCCCGCCCGGGCTTTGTCGGCCACGCTTTGGGCGCGCGCTTGCAGCGTGGCAATTTCGCTGGGGCTGGCGGTTTCTGGCACTGGCACCAGCACTTGGGCCAGCTCAATGCCGATATGGGCAGCGGCAGCAGCGTCTGTGGCGGGCTGTTGGTCGCGCAGGTACTGGTCGATGTCCAGCTCGCTGACGCGCACGCGCGCATCAACTTCACGCTCGCGCAGGCGTTGCAGCGTCAATTGGTTGCGCAGTTCTTCACGAAAGCGCTCTGGGCTGATGCCGTCGGCAATCAAGCGCTGGTGCATGACTGCCAGCGTGATGCTGTTTTGTCGTGCCACCGTTTCTTCGGCTTGTGTGACGGCCAGCGTGTCTACCTTGATGCCCATCTCGCGCGCTGTTTGCAGTTGCGCTTTTTCTAAAATGGTGCGCTCCAGTACGTCGCGCACCAACACATCGTGCGCCGGGGCTGGCGTGCCAGCAGGGCGTGCGGCCAGTTGTGCCTCGATGCGCGCCACCCGTGCGCTGACTTCGTGGTTGGTGACTGGCTCAGAATTAACCACCGCGACGATGTAGTCGGCTTGGCGAATGGCGCTGGTGGCGCTGGTTTCTGTGGGAGGGGTGGCTGCTGTCGGCGAAGTCAACACCCCACGCGCCATAGCAGAATTTTTGCCCACGCCAGTTGGGCGCAGACCTTGCGCAGCGGCGCTCTGGGAAGCAAGAGAGGCGAGGCAGGCAAGAGCCAAGGCGAGGGCGCGGTATTTCATGGTCGGGTGGTTTGGGTAGTTTTAGTCGTAGTTGCTGAAGCGGCTGGGCGTGCTGGTCTGCTCGCGCAGGTATTGGTAGCGCGGCACATTTTCCTTCAGGATAGCCAGCGGATTCGATCCCAAGCTAAGGCGCGAAAAGCCGATAAATTCGAGCTGAAACAGCAGCCGCGTGTTGGCGGTGGTGATACTGCTTTGTAGGCGCTCCAGCACCACTCGGCCAATCCAGCAGCAGCCGTCGTATTCAAAACCAACCACCGCATCGACCACTTTGCGATCGGGCAGGCTGTAGTTCAGACGACCCACGCTGTACCAGCGCCCACCACCTTGACCGCGCCCGGGGCCCATATCGCGCCCCTTGTCGCCCCACAGATCATTGATAGGCCATTGCCAGCCCATGTCCACCTGCTCGCTGCCCAAGAGCTGCGTGCTGGTGGCGCGCTGCAAGCGGTAGGCAGCGCTGATGGTGCGGTAGGCACCTGGGCTGTAGCGCGCGCTGATGGTGGAGCGGATGGAGCGGTTGGTTTTGGGGTTGAACTGCACCGTCGAGTCAAAGCCCCACTGCGGCGTCCACTGCACACCAGCGCCTAGCAACAAATCAGACAGGCGATCGTTGGCGGCTAATTCGCCTGGCAGTGTGACTTTTTGATCCGAGAAACGCACCCGCTGCGCCACGCCCAAGCGCACCGCTTCGGCACCCGTGCTGGGGTCAAGCAAGCGCGTGGTCACGCCCAGCGTCAGCAAGTTGTTGTCGGCAATGCGGTCTTGGCCGCCGTAGGCGTTTTCGGTGTAGATCGAGGCAAAATTAAAGTCGTTGGCCGCCGTGTCATAAATCGGCAGTAGATGCTGGTCGCGGTAGGGTGTGTAGGTATAAAACGCGCGCGGCTCCAGCGTTTGCGTAAAGCTGCGGCCCAAGTAGCTGGCGTCGCGCTCAAACACCAAACCGCTGTCGAGGCTGAAAGTCGGCAGCACCCGGCTGGCCGAGCGTGTGCCGTTGGCCAAGGGCGCATCAAACTCGTATTGCGTGGCGTGCAGTTGCAGGCGTGGCGTGACAAACCCAGCGGGCGCTAAAAAAGGCCGGCTAATTTGTGCCAGCGCATAACTGCGCGTGGCATTGGCTTGGCCCGTAAAGTGCTCGTCGGCGCGAAAGCGCGTAGCGTCAGCATCAAGGCTGACATCAAAACCACCGGGCAGATTGCTGGGCGCATAACGCCAGTGCAACTGCGGCAGGCGGTCATACGGCGGCACGATGGGCGCGCTCACGTCTTGCAGTGTTTGCCACTTGAGCGTGCGCAGGCTCATCGACGTATCGCCACGCGCCCAATGCAAGGAGGCATCGCCGGGCAGCAGACGTTGCGTTAGCGCGTTGGTGTTGCGCGCACCGCGCGCGGCAAAGTCGCGCCAATAGTCGTTGTCGCTGACGCGGTTCAAGTTGACGTTGAGCCCCAAGCCACCAAATGGCGAAGCTATGTTGGCAGTGTGCTGCAGCATATAGCTCCAGCGGTTGCTGTCGCGCAAGCGGTCAGCCGGCATAAAGTCACCGCGCAGCACGCCTCGGTAGCTAGGCTCTAGGTAGCGAAACTCGCCCCCCATATTGATGCCGCGCTTGGCCATCAGGGCGGCGTGAAAGGTGGCGTCGCGGTTGGGCGCAATGTTCCAGTAATACGGCTGGTCATACTCGACGCCGTTGATGTTGTCGATGCCAATCGACGGCGGCAATAGGCCTGATTTGCGCTTGTCTGACAGCGGAAAGCTGATGTGCGGAATCGGCAAAATCGGCACGCCTTGAAACTCCAGCACGGCACCATCGGCAGTGCCGACTTCTTCTTCGCGGTCAAGGTGAATGGTCTTGGCGCGCAGCACCCACGCCGGCCGCCAGCTGTCTTCATCGCCGCGCTGGCAGGTGGTGTAGGTGGCGTTGTGGATCACCGCGCGGTCGCGGTCAACAAAATCTACGCGCGTGGCTTCACCGTGCGCTTGGGTTTGCAGAAACTGGTAGCGCGCATTGGTAAAAAAGCCGCTGAAGGCGTTGACATACAGCTCCAGCGCCGAGCCTTCGTACACATCGCCGGCGCGGTTAATGCGCACCTGCCCGCGTGCTTTGGCCAAATCGTCCGGCACGCTGTATTCCATGCGATGGGCGCGGATCACTGTGTCGGCGCGGCGCAGTTCAGCGTGGCCTTCAATCAGCGCCTGGATGTCTGGCTGGCCCACGATGCTGTCGCCGGTGACAAAAATCGGCATTCGTGCGCGCACGGCCGGCGAGATGTTCTCTTGCAGCATACGGCTGCTTTTTAACGGTGCCAGCGCAGGCATGGGTGCTGTGGGTGCCACTGGCGCTGCATCAGCGGGCATATCGGCAGGCATATCGGCGGGCGTATCGGCGGGCGTATCGGCGCTTTGGGCCAGCGAGCACAGCGGCAAACTGCACAGCGCGGCGGCCAGCGCTTGCGCCAACACCGTGTGCGACATAGCCAGCGCCGCGCCCGCTCGTGCGCTGTGGCGGGTGCTGGGGGAGGTGGGCTGGACGGTCGGGAGGCGGCGGTGCAGATCAGGCAAGGGAGTCAGTCCATGGAGTCGCGGGCAGAAGATGCAGATTGCAAGCCATTGCACCTGCCCGCCACCCGTGCCGGGCAGGCCGGGTTTGTAAAATGCGATTATCCATGAGCCACCCTGCTTCCCACTCCCCCACCGCCGCCGCCCCCACCACCATTTCTGCATCCGCTGTCAACTGGCCCGATGCGCAGCGCCACGCTGCTTTTGATGCCTGGCTGGCACCGCTGGTGCCTGCCTACCAGCTGCAGCCCGCCAGCTTGCGGCCTGCGTCGGCGGACGCCAGCTTTCGCCGCTATTTGCGCCTTGATGCCAGTAACGCCAGTGAAGCCAGTGACGCCAGCGCGCCCGGAAAAAGCTACATCGTCATGGACGCGCCGCCCGACAAAGAGCCGTGCGCCGCCTTCGTCCAAGTGCAAGCGCTGCTACAACAAGCGGGCCTGAATGTGCCCGACATCGTGGCGTGGGACGAGGCGCAGGGCTTTATGCTGCTGTCGGACTTGGGCGCGCAAACGGTGATTGAAAAGCTCAACCCCGAGCGAGCGCAAGACGCCTACGCCTGGTACCAACAAGCCACCGATACGCTGTTGCAATGGCAACTGGCGTCGCGCCCCGGCGTGCTGCCGGTGTACGACGAGGCGCTGCTGCGGCGCGAGCTGGCGCTGTTTCCCGATTGGTATGTCGCCCAGCACCGGGGCATCACGTTGGACACAGCGCAGCAAGGCGTGCTCGATCACGCCTTTAACCGCATCGTGGCGCACAACTTGGCAGTGCCCAGCGTGTTCGTCCACCGCGACTTCATGATGCGCAACCTGATGGTGCCAACTGCGCCCGGCGGGCCGCTGGGGGTGCTGGACTTTCAAGACGCGGTCTACGGCCCCATCACCTACGACATCGCCAGCTTGCTGCGCGACGCCTTTATCAGTTGGGATGAAAATTTTGTCATCGACATCACCGTGCGCTACTGGGAAAAAGCGCGCAAAGCCGGCCTGCTGGGCGCCAACAGCCCCAGCGGCTGGGGTGCAGACTTTGGCGAGTTTTACCGCAGCGTCGAATGGATGGGCTTGCAGCGCCACCTGAAAGTTGCTGGCATCTTTGCCCGCCTGACGCTGCGCGACGGCAAGCCGAAATACTTGGCCGACGCACCGCGCTTTTTGCACTACATCCGCGCCACCACCGACCGCTACCGCGAGCTGGGCCCGCTGTGCAAGCTGATCGACCAGATTGAAGGCACAGAACAAGCCATGGGCTATGCCTTTGGCCGGGTTTGAGGTCTATTGCGGTGAAACATCAGGCCAGATAC
>CAIRYF010000215.1 GCA_903882725.1 uncultured Simplicispira sp. | reverse complement strand
GAAGTCAGATGCATTCCAGGGCCGCCTTGACCCTATCGTGCGCTTGTACACCGCCTACTTCAAACGCCTGCCTGACTACCAAGGCTTGATATATTGGTTTGGTCGGATGTACCCTGACAGCGGTACCGGCTTGAATCTGTCGCAGGTGTCAGAGTATTTTGTGCAATCGAGTGAATTTATTGCAACCTATGGCCAGCTCAATAACACTGGCTTCATTACCCGTGTGTACCAAAACGTGCTTGGTCGTGATCCAGAGCCTGAAGGCTATGCTTATTGGATGGGGCGCTTGGCCAGTGGTATGCCGCGTGGTGAGGTAATGCTGGGTTTTTCAGAATCTACTGAAAATAAACAGGCCACTGCCAACTCCCAGCTTGTCACTATCGTGTACGTTGGTGTGTTGCGCCGCGTGCCCAATGGCATCGAGCACGCCCAATGGCTGCAGGACATTCAGGCGGGGCGCGCCAGCGTCCTCAATCTCATTGACAGCCTGCTGCAGTCATCAGAGTATGCGGCCCGCTTTTAAAAAACGCCCATAGCATTGATGCTATGGTTTTAATAGCTTCTAGCGCTTGCATCATAAGGGCTAGAAGCTATTTTTATGTCTATTTTTGATTTGCGCCTGCTTCTAGCCGCTGTAGCACGGCCTGCACCAGTTGTACGGTAGCGTCTGGGGCATCGCAGGCAATGACTTGGCGTGCGCCCATGCTGCGCAACCACGTGACTTGGCGCTTGGCCAGTTGGCGTGTGGCGATGATGCCGCGCTCGCGCAGTGCGGCCATATTCAGCGGCGCATCCGGCCCGGCGGCGGCTTGTGTGTCCAGCGCCTGCCACGCTTGGCGGTAGCCGACGCAGCGCATGGATGGCAGGTCGGGGTGCAAGTCGCCGCGTGTACGCAGGGTGCGCACTTCGCCAATAAAGTCTTGTCCCAGCATGGCATCAAAGCGCAGTGCAATACGTTCGTGTAACCAGTGGCGGTTTTCTGGTTCTAAGGAAAATATGCCTCCAGCGCTTATGGGGCCTGCGCTATTAGCTATTTTTTTGATAGTATGAAAACTTGATAAAGGGCGCCCCGAGACTTGCCACACTTCCAGTGCGCGCTGAATGCGCTGGCTGTCTGCGGGGGCCAAGCGTGCTGCGGTGAGGGGGTCTACTTGTGCCAAATCGGCGTGCAGGGCAGGCCAGCCACGCGCTTGCGCCTGTGCTTCAATCTGTGCGCGCACGCTGGGCTCGGCAGCGGGCATATCGTCGATACCGTCCATCAGCGCCTTGAAATACAGCATGGTGCCGCCTACCAGCAGTGGCAGCGCGCCCCGGTTGCGGATGTCGGTGATCAGCTGTGAGGCGTCGCGCACAAATTCGGCGGCGCTGTAGGCGTGCAGCGGATCGCGGATGTCAATCAGGTGGTGCGGCACAGCGGCGCGCTCCAGTGGCGTTGGTTTGGCGCTGCCAATGTCCATACCACGGTACACCAGGGCTGAATCGACGCTGATGATTTCTACCGGCAGGTGCCGCGCCAGTACGGCAGCCACCGCCAGCGCGCCGGCGGTTTTCCCCGAGGCAGTGGGGCCAGCAATAGCCAAACAAGGCAGTGCGTCAGGCGTGTTCACGGGGTTGTCAAGCTGTGTGGCTGCCAGTGCTGCCAGCGGCACACTACTGGCACGCAGTTTTGGTGCTTAAAAGCTCTCCCAATCGTCCATGTCTGCCTTTGCGGTGGAGGTGCTGTGCGACAGGGCTTTGGCAGGTGCAGTTTTTGGGGTCGCAGGCGCGTTGCGCAGCGCTGCTTTGGCTGGGCGGGTCGGCGTTGCCGGAGCTGCCAATGCTGCAGGTGCGCCGCCACCGCTGGCATTACCTCCGCTATTGCCACTATTTTTGCCAGAAAAACTTCGCGCGCTGGGCTTGGCGTGGCTGCTTGCTTTGTGCGCGGCAGTGTGCGAATTGGTGTGCGAATTGCTGGTGTGCGAGGCCGCACGCGGCGCACGCGCAGTGCTGGCGGTGTAGCCCGTGCCCAGTTTGAAGATGGCCACGGTTTGCACCAAGTCTTGCGCTTGATTGCTCAGGCTGGACGCAGCGGCGGCCATTTCTTCGACCAAGGCGGCATTTTGCTGGGTAGTTTGGTCCATTTGCGTTACCGCCTCGCCCACTTGGGAGACGCCGGCGCTTTGCTCAGAGCTGGCGGCGCTGATCTCGCCCATGATGTCGGTAACGCG
>CAIRYF010000214.1 GCA_903882725.1 uncultured Simplicispira sp. | reverse complement strand
CATCGAGTGTGATGTGGACTGCGTGCGTGACACGGCGGGCGTCACCTTCATTGGTGGCGTGATGGAGCATATCGAACAAGCTGGCGTCCACAGCGGCGACTCGGCCTGCTCGCTGCCGCCGTACTACCTGTCGGCGGCCACGGTGACCGAAATCAAGCGCCAAACCGCTGCCATGGCCGAAGGCTTGAACGTGGTCGGCCTGATGAACGTGCAGTTTGCGATCCAAGAAATCGAAGAAAACGGCGTCAAGCAAGACGTGATCTACGTACTGGAAGTCAATCCGCGCGCCTCGCGCACAGTGCCGTTTGTCAGCAAGGCCACTGGCATCCAGTTGGCCAAGGTGGCAGCGCGCTGCATGGTCGGCCAAACACTGGCGTCGCAAGGCATCACCAAAGAGGTGACGCCGCCATACTTCAGCGTCAAAGAAGCCGTGTTCCCGTTCGTTAAATTCCCCGGCGTGGACACTATTCTTGGCCCAGAAATGAAGTCGACTGGTGAAGTGATGGGCGTGGGCAAGACATTTGGCGAGGCCTTCGTCAAAAGCCAAATCGGTGCCGGCACCAAGCTACCAACCTCGGGCAAGGTGTTTTTGACGGTAAAAAATGCCGACAAGGCGCGTGCGGTCGATATTGCCCGCCAGCTGGTCGCTTTGGGCTTTGAGCTGGTCGCCACCAAGGGCACAGCCGCTGCCAGTGACGCCGCTGGCGTGCCGGTGAAGGTGGTCAACAAAGTCACCGAAGGGCGTCCGCACATTGTTGACATGATCAAGAACAATGAAATTGTCATGGTCATCAACACCGTGGAAGAGCGTCGCAACGCGATTGCCGATTCACGTGCCATCCGCACCAGCTCGCTGCTGGCGCGCGTCACCACCTTCACTACCATTTTTGGTGCCGAAGCAGCGGTTGAAGGAATGCAGCACATGGAGCAACTGGGGGTGATTTCCATCCAAGAAATGCACGCCCAGCTGCTGGCCTGAGACATCACAAAAGCGGCATAATTGCCACTGAATGAAAACCGCCGCGCGGCAACGTGCGGCGGTTTGCTTTTGGGGCGCCGCAAAATCACCCAGCGTGAGCGGCGCGGCATACACCATTTGAGGGAGATTAAACCCGTGGCCACCATTCCAATTACCAAGCGCGGCGCAGAAAAACTCAAAACTGAGTTGCACCGTTTGAAGACCGTTGAACGCCCCGGCGTGATCGCTGCCATTGCCGAAGCGCGCGCGCAAGGCGACCTGAGCGAGAACGCCGAATACGACGCTGCCAAAGACCGCCAAGGCTTCATCGAAGGCCGCATCCAAGAAGTTGAAGGCAAGCTGTCGGTAGCCCAAATCATCGATCCGACCACGCTGGACGCGGGCGGGCGGGTGGTATTTGGCGCCACGGTGGAGTTGGAAGACGAAGAAACTGGCGACACGGTGAAATACCAAATCGTTGGCGAGGACGAGGCCGACCTGAAGCTGGGCCTAGTCAACATTTCTAGCCCGATTGCCCGCGCCTTGATTGGCAAAGAGCAGGGCGACACCGCTGAAGTGAAAGCCCCAGGCGGCCTGCGCCGCTACGAAGTCATGTCTGTCAGCTACGCGGCTTGACACCAAGCTGACTTTGCCCTTGCATCTGCCAGGCCAGCCAAGCCATTCGCTTTGACCCCTTTTATTTGTTCAGCCAACAACCTTCGCGTGCGCTCCAAAGAATACAATTTGGCACATAATTTCCATCCGCAGAGCGCGTATTTAACGGCCTTCTGGCTACCGGTGACATGCCACTCCTATCAGACACTCTTGGATCTTCAAAATCCAGTGCATTGCCAGATGCCTCTCTAGAGCGCACCTTACGCGAACAGCAAGCTTTGCTAGATAACGCTGGGGTAGGTAT
>CAIRYF010000213.1 GCA_903882725.1 uncultured Simplicispira sp. | reverse complement strand
TGTCGCCTTGGAAGGCGTCACGCTGCTGAACGTGTCATCGTCCAAGAAAGTCCCCGGGGCGAGACCATGTATTGGATAGGTGCGGCAGGGTCTGTCAAAGATGATGCGGAAGGAACCGACTTTCATGCGACGGCATTGGGGTATGTGGCGGTTACGCCGTTAAAGGTAGATTTGACTGATCATGATAATTTGGCTTATTGGGCGCAAGCAACGGCGCACATGGCTACTACAGGAGTTCAAACGGTGTTGACGGAAAAAGCAATTTCATGACGCAGCGTCGGCCTGGTTTTCCTGCTCGCATTCCCTCTTCTTCAGACGGCCACGTTGGGTCTGCATCTGTGCCGCGCCGGACAGCTGTGGCTGTTCCCGCAGCGTTGGTGGGTTCGGGTGCAAATTTTGCTGCCGTGCGCGCGCGTATGGTGCAGCGATTGGTGGCTGGTGGTATCACTGCCGCCCCGGTGTTACAGGCGATGGGTGCAGTAGATCGCCATTGCTTTGTCGATACTGCTCTGGGCAATCAAGCCTATGAAGATACCAGTTTGCCCATTGGGTTGGGGCAAACCATTTCCAAGCCAAGTATTGTGGCGCGCATGGCCGAGTTGCTGCTGGGCGCAGAAGGCGCGCGCGTCGGTGGTCTGGGCCGTGTGCTAGAAATTGGCACTGGTTGCGGTTATCAGGCAGCTGTTCTGAGCTTGCTGGCGCGCGAGGTGTATTCCATTGAGCGCTTGCGTGGCCTACATGAAAAAGCGCGTACTAATTTACGCTATTTGCGCCTGACCAATGTGCATTTACTTTTTGGTGACGGCATGGTGGGCTATGCCAAGGGGGCACCTTATGCGGCTATTGTGGCTGCTGCCGGGGGCAGCTCGTTGCCGTTGCAGTGGTGCGATCAATTGGCCGTGGGGGGGCGCTTAGTGGCACCTATTTCTGGTGCAGATGGCCAGCAAATGTTGCTGGTTGTTGATAAAACTCCACATGGGTTAAAACAAAATGTGTTGGAGCCCGTTCATTTTGTCCCACTAAAATCAGGGATAGCTTGAAGGAAAAATATTTATGATCGTTACGCGTGGACTTGCTGTGTGGGGTTCTGTAGCGCTGGCAAGTCTGGTTCTTGTTGGGTGTGGAACTCGCTTGAATAGAGCCCCAGTAGAGAGTCGCGGTACATCTGCAACTCAAGCTGCACAGCTTGGAGTCGTTACTACCCCTGAAGTCAAGCCTTTGCCTGGTGCCGAAAATGCCGGAAAATTAGGCTATTACACTGTTAAGCCGGGAGATACTCTGATTCGCATCGGCTTGGAGGCTGGGCAGAGCTGGAAGGATGTTGCGCGCTGGAACAATCTCGAAAATGCCAATTTAATTGACATTGGGCAGGTGTTGAGGGTTGTGCCTCCGACTACTGCCGTCGCTGTAGTCCCACCAGCATCCGAGAGTGCTGTAGTCGCGACGACGCGACCTGTAGTAGCCACAGTGGCCGCCACTGCCCCACCTAGCGCGGTGAAGTCTGCGGCTCCGGTTGTGGCCGCTCATGCGCCTGCAGCCAGCAGCGGTGAAGATGATGTGTCTTTTATCTGGCCTTCATCTGGAACACTTTTAGCGGGCTTTGATGAGGCGCGCAATAAAGGTTATGACATTGGTGGTAAAGCTGGCGACTCGGTGTTGGCTGCAGCCGATGGGCGGGTGGTGTACGCTGGTGCCGGTTTGCGCGGCTATGGCAACCTGATTATTCTTAAGCACAACAATACGTTTTTGACGGCGTATGCCCACAACCAAGCTTTGTTAGTGAAAGAAGATCAAGCTGTGCGCCGTGGGCAAAAAATTGCTGAAATGGGCAGCACCGACGCTGATAGGGTGAAGCTGCATTTTGAAATTCGGCGCCAAGGCAAGCCTGTCGATCCTGTTCGTTATCTGCCCTCGCGTTGAGCAGCCAGTTATGGCTAGTACAGCTTATGCAGCGCATGAACCAGATGTCGTGCCTTTTCCTTTTGATGACGAGGT
>CAIRYF010000212.1 GCA_903882725.1 uncultured Simplicispira sp. | reverse complement strand
CGAGCCAAACATCACGCCAATCTTCATGCGGATTTGGTTGATAAAGATAACCATGCAGTTGGTCTTTTTGATGCTGCCGGTCAGCTTGCGCAGCGCTTGGCTCATCAAGCGCGCTTGCAGGCCAGGCAGGCTGTCGCCCATGTCGCCTTCAATTTCGGCCTTGGGCGTCTGCGCCGCCACCGAGTCCACCACAATCAAATCGACTGCGCCCGAGCGCACCAAGCTGTCGACAATCTCCAGCGCTTGCTCGCCGGTGTCGGGCTGGCTGATGAGCAAATCTTGCAGATTGATGCCCAAGTTTTGCGCGTATTGGATGTCCAGCGCGTGCTCGGCATCGACAAATGCGCACTGGCCGCCCAGCTTTTGCATTTCAGAGATCACTTGCAGCGACAGCGTGGTTTTGCCTGACGATTCGGGGCCGTAAATCTCAATCACCCGGCCACGCGGCAGGCCGCCCACGCCCAGCGCCACGTCCAGCCCCAGCGAGCCGGTGGAGACGACTTGGATGTCCTCAATCACCTCGCCTTCACCCAGGCGCATCACGGTGCCTTTGCCAAATTGTTTTTCGATTTGCGCCAAGGCGGCAGCCAAGGCTTTGGATTTTTCGCTGTCGACAGCGATGGCGCGGTTGATGGGAGCACTCATGGTAATTTCCTTAAAAATCAACAGGATAAAGATGAAATTTTGCTTTTTGACCCAGCCCGACTGGATACTTGAAAAGTAGTTTAAGCGGCTTATATAAATTTAAACGCTATTTTTTAGTCAGTTTGACTGACCATTTTCCATGACCAAAACTGCCACCACCACCCCCGCGCCGCCGCTGGACGACGGCTGGCGCCAAACCCATTTAGGACGGTTGATGGGCCACGCACTGCGCCGTTTTGATGCGCGCGTGCTGCAACTGATGGCGCGCAATGTCGAAGTGCCCCTGGCCCTGTCCAACCTGGCCGCGCGCGACCAAGTCAGCGCCGCGCACATCCACATCACGCGGCATTTGTCGCTTGGCGGCGACCGCGTGACCGACCTGGCGCAGCGCGCTGGCATGAGCAAGCAAGCCATGGCCGATTTGGTTGACCAATGCAGCGCGTGGGGGCTGGTGACGCGCAGCGCCGATCCGCTGGATGCGCGCGCGCGGCGGGTGTGCTTTACGCCGACGGGGCTGGCGTGGCTGCAGGCGTTTCGGGACGCAGTGCGCCAAGCTGAAGCCGAGTTTCGCGGCGAAGTCGGCACCGACGTGGCCGTGGTAGTGGCCATTGGGCTAGAAGCCTACGCCAGCGGCTCTCCTTAGAATCAGGCCTGACCGCGCGGCGCCATGCCGCCCACAGCCTTCCAAGGAAAGATTTTTCGAATGCGCATTCTCATTGCCGAAGACGACCAGGTGCTGGCCGATGGCCTGCTGCGCACGCTGCGCAGCTCGGGTGCCGTGGTAGACCATGTCTCCAGTGGCAGCGAAGCCGATACCGCACTGCTGACCAACAACGAGTTTGACCTGCTGATTTTGGATTTGGGCCTGCCCAAAATGCACGGCCTTGAAGTGCTAAAAAAACTGCGCAGCCGAGGCTCGTCGCTGCCGGTGCTGATCCTGACAGCAGCCGACAGCGTGGAAGAGCGTGTCAAAGGCTTGGACTTTGGTGCCGATGACTACATGGCCAAGCCGTTCTCGCTGCAAGAGTTGGAGGCGCGCGTGCGCGCCCTGACACGCCGGGGCATGGGAGCCACCAGCGCCACCATTCGCCATGGCCCACTGGTGTACGACCAAGCCGGGCGCGTTGCCACCATCGACGGCAAGATGGTCGAGCTGTCAGCGCGCGAGCTGGGCCTACTGGAAGTGCTGCTGCAGCGCGCCGGCCGCTTGGTCAGCAAAGACCAGCTGGTCGAGCGCCTGTGCGAGTGGGGCGAAGAAGTCAGCAACAACGCCATCGAGGTCTACATCCACCGCCTGCGCAAAAAAATCGAAAAAGACCCGATCCGCATCGCCACCGTGCGCGGGCT
>CAIRYF010000211.1 GCA_903882725.1 uncultured Simplicispira sp. | reverse complement strand
TCCTTTGCCACGCCGCTGAAATTTATCTTCTCGCACTCGGCTTTGAGGGAGGGTTGGGACAACCCCAACGTGTTCCAGATTTGCACCCTGCGCGACATGGGCACCGAGCGCGAGCGCCGCCAGACCCTTGGCCGGGGTTTGCGCCTGTGCGTCAACCAAGACGGTGAGCGCGTGCGCGGCTTTGAGGTCAACCGCCTGACGGTGATTGCCACCGAGTCTTACGAGCAGTTTGCCGAGAATTTGCAAAAAGAAATTGAGGCCGATACCGGTATTCGTTTCGGCATTCTGGAGCCGCACCAGTTCGCCGCCATCGCCGTTAGCGCCGCTACCGACGCCACCGCTACCGACGGCACGCTGGCACCGCTGGGTGTGGCGCAGTCGAAAGCCTTGTGGGAGCACCTGTTGGCCCACAAGCACATCGATGCCAAAGGCAAGGTGCAGGACAGCCTGAAGCGGGCCTTGAAGGACGGCACGCTGGCGCTGCCGCCGGCCTTTGAGGCGCAGCGCAGCCAGATTGCCGAGGTGCTGCGCAAGGTGTGTGGCCGGCTGGTAGTGAACAACGCCGACGAGCGTGAGCCGGTGCCATTGCGCAAGGGCGCGGATGGCAAGGCGGTGGTTTTGTCGGACGACTTCAAGGCACTGTGGGATCGCATCAAGCACCAGACCACGTACCGGGTGCAGTTTGACAACGCCAAGCTGGTGCAAGACTGCATTGCCGCGCTCAAAAAAGCGCCCGCCATTGCCAAGGCCCGCTTGCAGTGGCGCAAGGCCGATATTTCCATCGGCAAAGCTGGCGTGCAGGCCACCGAAACACGGGGCGCCGCCACCGTGGTGTTGGACGAGACCGATATCGAACTGCCGGACTTGCTGACCGATTTGCAAAACCGCACCCAACTGACGCGCCGCAGCATCATCGCCATCCTGACCGGCACGGGGCGGCTCGACGAGTTCAAGCGCAACCCGCAGCAGTTCATTGAACTGACCGCGCAGGTCATCAACCGCTGCAAACGGCTGGCGCTGGTGGACGGCATCAAATACCAAAAAATGGGCGACGCGCATTGCTACGCCCAAGAGCTGTTTGCCGACAACGAGCTGATGGGCTATTTGCGCAATATGTTGCAGGGTGCCCAGCGCTGTATTTATGAGAGCGTGGTGTGCGACTCTGGCACCGAGCGCACTTTTGCCGAGGCGCTGGAGGCCAACGAGGACGTACTGCTGTACGCCAAGCTGCCGGGCTGGTTCAAGGTGCCGACGCCGCTGGGCGCTTACAACCCCGACTGGGCCATCTTGTTGGAGCACGGCGGCGCGCAGCGGCTGTATTTCGTCATCGAGACCAAAAGCAGCCTGTTCACCGACGACCTGCGCGACAAAGAGAGCGCCAAGATCGAGTGCGGCAAGGCCCACTTTGCCGCGCTGGCTGTTGGTGAGAACCCGGCCAAGTACCTTGTCGCCACGTCGTTGAACGATGTATTCAAGACGCTGGTTTAAGGCCAAATGAGCCTCTAGCCCTTTATCTATAAGCGCTTGTAGCTATCAAAATAATATGGCGCCATACAGGTGCTGTGTGGCGCAATTTGTCAGGCTTTGCCCGATACACTGCAAGCGCCGTTCAGGGCGCACCGCCGCTGATTTTTGCTGATGTTGAAGAAAAAACCACCATGACCGTTTCACTTTTCGTTCCTTTTCATGGCTGTGCTGCGCGCTTGCGCCGCCCGGTGTTGACCGCTGCTGCTGCCTTGGCGCTGGCCTGCGCTGGCCTGTCAACCAGCTTTGCGCAAACTGCCGCGCTGACTGCGCCGACGGCGGTGGCCGCCGCCCAGCCCATCAAAGTGGCGCTGATTGAGAGCCTGTCCGGCCCGTTTGCCAACACCGGCGAGGCGGTGTATCGCAACATTTTTTGGGCGATGGAGCGCGTCAATCAGCGCGGCGGTGTGGCCTTGCCCGCAGCCGCCGGTGGCGCGCGCCCGCTGGTGTTGCAGCGCTATGACAGCAAGGGCCAGAACGAAGAAGCGCTGTCGGCGCTGCGCGCTGCTATCGACGATGGCGCGCGCGTGGTGGCGCAGGGCAACTCTTCGGCCACTGCTGCCGCGTTGGTCGACGCCATCAATAAACACAACGAGCGCGAGCCGGACAAGCGGGTGATTTTTTTGAACTACTCGGCGGTTGACCCGCTGCTGACCAACGAAAAATGCAGTTTTTGGCACTTTCGCTTTGATGCCCACGCCGATATGCGCATGACGGCGCTGATGGACGTGGTGCGTGCTGATAGCGCCCTGAAAAGCGTCTACCTGATTGGTCAGGACTACAGCTTTGGCCAGGCGGTGCTGCGCGAGGCCAAAAAGCAGCTGGCCGACAAGCGCCCCGATGTCGCCATCGTTGGTGACGAGCTGCACGCCGTTGGCCGGGTCAAAGACTTTGCGCCCTACGCCGTCAAAATTAAAAGCAGCGGCGCGCAAGCGGTCATCACCGGGAACTGGGGCAACGACCTGACGCTGCTGGTCAAAGCCGCGCGCGAAGTCGGCTACAGCGGTACTTTCTATACGTTTTATGGCAACGCGCTGGGCGCACCGGCGGCGTTGGGCGATGCCGGCGTGGGCAAAGTGGTTGCCGTGGCCGACTGGTTGCCCAACGTGCAAGGCGCGCCGAGCGAGGCGTTTTACCAGTCGTATCGCACGCGCTTTCCCAAGCCGCAAGACGATTACGTCCATATGCGGATGCAGCTGATGGTCGAGGCGCTGGCGCAGTCCATGGAGCGCGCCGCCAGCGTCGATGCCACCGCAGTGGCGCGGCAAATGGAAAGCGCCAGCGTGCAACTGGCCGGGCGCAGCGGCACCATGCGCGCCGGTGACCACCAGTTTCAGCAGCCGCTGGTGGTGGGCGTGATGGACAAGCAGGGCACGCCGGGCGTGAAGTTTGATGTCGAAGGCTCGGGCTACGGTTTTCGGGTGCTGCGCGATATTGCAGCGGCGCAAACCCAGCAGCCGCACAGCTGCAAGATGCAGCGCTTTTAATGCCGAATGCGGTGGCCGGTCTTAAATACCCACCACACCACACCCAAGCACGCCGCCATAAAGCCCAGCGTCATGCCGGTGCTGACGCCAATATGGACGTCGGCTTGGCCGTAAAACGCCCAGCGCAGTCCGCTGATCAAATACACCACCGGGTTGAACAGCGACACTGTTTGCCACAGCGGCGGCAGCATATTGATGCTGTAGAAAGCGCCG
>CAIRYF010000210.1 GCA_903882725.1 uncultured Simplicispira sp. | reverse complement strand
CGCCGTGCCTTCTCCCTCTGCCATGACACACCGAATTGCTTTGGGTCTCAGCTACAACGGCAGCGCCTACCACGGCTGGCAAAGCCAAGCTTGCGGCAACACCGTGCAAGACCAACTGGAAGCGGCACTGAGCCAATTTGCCACCCAGCCCATCAGCACCCTGTGCGCTGGCCGTACCGATTCGGGCGTCCACGGCCTGATGCAAGTCGTCCATTTCGACACCGCCGTGCAACGCACGCCAGCATCGTGGGTGCGCGGCACCAACGCCTTTTTGCCCAGCCCAATTGCCGTGCAATGGGCGCAGCCGGTGCCACCCGAGTTTCACGCCCGCGCCAGTGCCACGGCGCGCCGCTATGCCTATGTGGTGCTGCAGTCGCCAGTGCGCCCCAGCGTCGAAGCCGGGCGCGTGGGCTGGGTATTTCATCCGCTGGACGGCGCTGCCATGCGCGCGGCAGCAGCGCTGCTGCTGGGCGAGCACGACTTCAGCTCGTTTCGTGCGGCGGCCTGTCAGGCCTTATCGCCCATCAAAACCATGCACCGCATTGACATCACCCGCAGCGGCCTGAGCGGCAGTGCCCACCCCGAACCCGGCCCAGACTGGAGCCCGTGCTATTGGCGTTTTGAGTTTGAAGCCAACGCCTTTTTGCACCACATGATCCGCAACATCATGGGCTGCCTGCTGGCCGTGGGCCAAGGCACGCAAACGCTGGACTGGCTGCGGGGCGTGCTGGCGGCGCGCTCGCGCAAAGTAGCAGCGCCGACGTTTTCGCCCGACGGCTTGTATTTTCAAGGCCCGGTCTACGACGAAAAATGGGGCTTGCCAACACGCACCGCTGCCTATGATTGGTTGCCATGATCCTGCCCAATGACTCCCCATTAACGCCATTAACGCCATCACCGCCATTGAGGCCGCTGCACCGCACCCGCATCAAAGTCTGCGGCCTCACGCGCGAGCAAGACGTGGACGCTGCTGTCGCTGCCGGCGTCGATGCCATCGGCTTGGTGCTGTACGCGCCCAGCCCGCGCGCAGTCAGCGTAGAGCGCGCTGCCCAGCTGGCTGCGCGCCTGCCGCCGTTTGTCACACCGGTACTGCTGTTTGTCAACGCACCTGCTACTGAAGTGATAGCTGCAAGCGCAGCAGTGGCGGGGGCTACATTGCAATTTCATGGTGATGAGACAGCCGAACAATGCTGGCAGGCCAGCGGCCAAGGTGCGCGGCCCTTTGTGCGTGCGGCACGCATTCCACTAGGGGCTGCTGGCGCACAATTTGACCTCGTAGAATATGCCGATGTTTATTCTCGCGCCCAAGCCATCTTGCTCGACGCCCATGTTGAGGGCTATGGCGGCGGCGGCAAGGCATTCCATTGGTCACTCCTACCTCCAAGCGTCGCCTGTCACCTCGTTTTAAGTGGTGGACTCACGCCTGCAAACGTGACCGATGGCATTTTGCAGGTACGCCCGCGTTGCAAAACACTGGCCGTTGATATCAGCTCCGGCGTTGAATTGAACGACCCTAACGGCCAGCCCGTCAAGGGCATCAAAGACGCCAACAAAATCCATCGTTTCGTAGCCGCCGTGCGCGCGGCCGATGCCCAACTTGCAAACACCCACCATGGCTTCTTACCAATACCCTGATTCCTCGGGCCACTTTGGCCGTTACGGCGGCAGTTTTGCCAGCGAGACCCTGACCTTCGCCCTTAAAGAGCTGCGCGAGGCCTATGCCCGCTATCAGCACGACCCGCAATTCGTCGCCGAATTCAACTACGAGCTGGCCCACTTTGTTGGCCGCCCCTCGCCCGTGTACCACGCCGCGCGCACCAGCCAAGAAATGGGGGGCGCGCAGATTTACCTCAAGCGCGAAGACCTCAACCACACCGGTGCCCACAAAATCAACAACGTGATTGGCCAAGCCATGCTGGCCAAGCGCATGGGCAAGCCGCGCATCATTGCTGAAACCGGCGCCGGCCAGCACGGCGTGGCCACCGCCACGATTTGCGCGCGCTACGGTCTTGAGTGCGTGGTCTATATGGGCGCTGAAGACGTCAAACGCCAAAGCCCCAACGTCTTTCGCATGAAGCTGCTGGGTGCCACCGTAGTGCCAGTCGAATCGGGCAGCAAGACGCTGAAAGACGCGCTCAACGAAGCCATGCGCGACTGGG
>CAIRYF010000209.1 GCA_903882725.1 uncultured Simplicispira sp. | reverse complement strand
GCTCTTGCGCGAGGCGCTCAAAGCCATGGGCCGTGCCGATTTGATTGGCAACGGCAAGCACCATTTGATTCCGAACTTCCAGCCGGCGGTGACTGCCTGCGGTGCGCCGCGCAAGCCGATGACACAGGCCGAGGCCAAAGCCGCCCCGCGCAAGCCGAGTGCCGCGCCGAAAAAAGGCAATCTGCAAACCCAGCACACGGGCCTGCCGCCACGGGTGAATGGCGCGGGCAAGCCGCGCACGCTGCCTCGTCAGCACCCGGGCAGCAAGCCCTCTTAACGCACGCCTACACCGCTGGCGCGCTGGTGCGGATCAGGTGGTCAAATGCACTCAGCGCGGCTTTGGCACCGTCACCAGCGGCAATGATGATTTGCTTGTAGGGCGTATTGGTGCAGTCGCCCGCAGCAAACACGCCGGGCACGTTGGTGCGGCCATGGTTGTCCACTTCGATTTCGCCAAAGCGGCTCAACGCCACCGTGCCTTTGAGCCAGTCGGTGCTGGGCAGCAGGCCAATTTGCACAAAGATGCCTTCCAGCGCGATGTGCTTTGTCTCGTCGTTGCGGCGGTCTTTGTAAGTGATGCCATTGACGCGGCTGCCGTCACCGTTCACTTCAGTGGTTTGTGCGTTCACGATGACAGTGACGTTGGGCAGGCTGTGCAGTTTGCGTTGCAGCACGGCGTCGGCCTTGAGTTCGGGGGCAAATTCCAGCACGGTGACGTGAGCGACCACGCCAGCCAAGTCGATGGCGGCTTCGATGCCGGAGTTGCCGCCGCCAATCACCGCCACGCGCTTGCCTTTGAACAGTGGGCCATCACAGTGCGGGCAGTAGGTCACGCCTTTGGTGCGGTATTTTTCTTCGCCCGGCACGCCCATATTGCGCCAGCGTGCGCCGGTGGACAGGATCACCGCCCGGCTGCACAGAGTGGCGCCGCTTTGCAGTTGCACCTCGATCAGGCCGCCCTCGGTGGTGGCGGGCACCAGCGCTTTGGCGGCTTGCAGATTCATGATGTCGACCTCGTAGTCGCGCACATGGCGCTCCAGTGCGGCGGCAAATTGTGGGCCTTCGGTTTTTTGGATGGAGATGTAGTTCTCAATATCTACCGTGTCCAGCACCTGGCCGCCAAAGCGCTCTGCCACTACGCCGGTGCGGATGCCTTTGCGCGCGGCGTACACCGCAGCGGCTGCGCCAGCCGGGCCGCCGCCGATAATCAGCACCTCAAACGGCGCTTTGGCGTTAAGTTTGGCAGCGTCTTTGGCGGCTGCGCCGGTGTCAATTTTGCCGATGATTTCGGCCAGATCCATGCGGCCTTGGCCAAAATGTGCGCCGTTCAAAAATACCGTGGGCACGCCCATGATCTCGCGCGCTTGGATTTCTTTTTGGAATACGCCGCCGTCAATCGCCGTGTGGGTGATGCCAGGGTTGAGCACGCTCATCAGGTTCAGCGCCTGCACCACGTCGGGGCAGTTGTGGCAAGACAGCGAGTAGTAGGTTTCAAAGTGAAAGCTGCCTTCCAAGCCTTTGATTTGCTCCAGCAGGTCAGCGGCTTCTTTCGATGGATGGCCACCCACTTGCAGCAGCGCCAGCACCAGCGAAGTGAATTCGTGGCCCAGTGGTACGCCGGCAAAACGCACGCCGCTATCTTGGCCGGGGTTGGTGATGAGGAACGACGGTTTGCGCACGTCCAGCGCATTGTTTTCGACCACGGTAATTTTGTCGGACTGGGCGCGGATGTCTTGCAGAAGTTCGCGCAGCTCGGCGGACGCGCTGCTGTCGTCCAGCGTGGCCACCAGTTCGACCGGGCGCTGTAGGCGCTGCAAATAGGCTTTCAATTGGGTCTTGAGGGCGTCGTCGAGCATGAAAAAACTCCTGAAATGTGATTTTTTGGCGTAAAAAAACCCGGGCGCGCCAGGCACCCGGGCGTTGGCATCAGTGCTTTAACTGACTGCAGACAGCAGGCAAGTTAGATTTTGCCGACCAAGTCCAACGAAGGAGCGATGGTCTTTTGGCCCTCTTTCCACTTGGCCGGGCAGACTTGACCGGGGTGGGCGGCGGTGTACTGGGCAGCCTTCAACTTGCGCAGGGTTTCTTGCACGTCGCGGGCAATTTCGTTGGAATGCACTTCCATGGTCTTGATGATGCCATCGGCGTCAATGATGAAGGTGCCGCGCAGTGCCAAGCCTTCTTCTTCGATATGCACGTCAAAAGCGCGCGTCAGCTTGTGTGCGGGGTCACCCACCAGCGGGAACTTGGCTTTGCCGACCGCAGGCGACGTCTCGTGCCACACCTTGTGCGAAAACTCGGTATCGGTGGTGACGATGTAGACCTCAGCGCCCGCTTTTTGAAATTCAGCGTAGCTGTCGGCAGCATCTTCGACTTCGGTCGGGCAGTTGAAGGTGAAAGCGGCAGGCATAAAAATCAGCACCGACCATTTGCCCTTGAGGCTTTGCTCCGTGACGGTAATGAACTCACCCGTGCCATCGCGGTTGACAAAAGCGTTGCATTTGAAGGGCTGAACTTGCGTGTTGATCAGAGACATTGCGGTTTCCTTAGATAAAAGTGGCTGAACTGAAACTGCAGTTTAGGACAGTGATGTCCATCAATCCAATCAATTGATTCAATTCAATTAATAGTTTTAGACTATTTAGCCTCTCCCGCCCGGCTGCTGTATGGACAGCCTGGTGGCAGCCTTTTGCGCTGCCAAGCCGCACAATAGTCAATTTCATTGCACCACCAGAAGACGACACCATGAAGGGCGACGCACAAGTTATTGGCTGTCTGCAAGTGCAGCTTAAAAACGAGCTGATAACAGCCTCTAACCCAATAGGCACGTGCGGCTACAGCTATCATTTTTAATAAATTCAGTACCCTGATATGACCGAATCTGCCGAACCCAACCCTGCCGTCCCTGCCGCCGCCCCTGCTGTCACCACTGCCCAGCCGCGCAACCCGCTGCACGGCCTGACGCTGGAAGCCATCGTCACGGCGCTGGCCGATTACTTTGGCTGGCAAGAGCTGGGCGAGCGCATTCCGGTGCGCTGTTTTCAAAGCGACCCGAGCGTGGCGTCGAGCCTGAAGTTTTTGCGTAAAACCCCGTGGGCGCGTGAAAAGGTCGAAAGCCTGTACCTGTTCAT
>CAIRYF010000208.1 GCA_903882725.1 uncultured Simplicispira sp. | reverse complement strand
TGCATATTCTCAATCAGCGCCATGGCGGCAGCGGCCTCATCGGCCACGTCGCGCACCAGCACCGGCACCTCGCTCAAACCGGCCAGTTTGGCGGCGCGAAAACGCCGCTCGCCCGCGATGATTTCGTACTGGACTGCCTGCCCACCATCGACCAAACGGCGCACCAAAATCGGCTGCATGATGCCTTGCGCCTTGATGCTCTCGGCCAGCTCGTACAGCGCGCCCTCGTCCATGTGGGTGCGCGGCTGGTAGCGGCCCGGCACCAAATCGCTCAAGGCCAGCGTGTGCGGCAGGCCGTCGCCCGGCAGCGGCGCAGCCGTGTAGTCGGCCACCTGCGGGCCCAGCAGCGCTTCGAGGCCACGGCCTAAGCCCTTGGATTTTTTGGTGACCATGTTGATCTTCAATCTTTCAAATCTTTAATTAACGACTGCAGCCAAACCTGGCCTTGGGGCCAGTCACCCAAGCCCGAGTCGGCGTTCAGATGGCCTGCAGCACCGGCATCGACGCAGCGCGCACCCCAATCTTGGGCCATCTGCTGCGCGCGCTCAAAGCGGCAAAACGGGTCGTTGCGGCTGGCCACCAGCAGCGCAGGAAACGCCAGCGGCTGGCGTGCCAGCGGTGCCCAGCCATGCAGCGGCAGGTGTAAATCTTCGCGGTCGATATCGCCCGGTGCCACCAACAGCGCCGCGCGCACCCGGTGGGCGTGGGGCGAATGCGCCGCCCACCACGCCGCCAAAACGCAGCCCAGGCTGTGCGCCACCAGCACCACCGGCGCGGGACTGTCCACCACCACCTCTTGCAGGCGTGCCGTCCAGTCGCCGCGCAAGGGCCGACGCCAGTCGTGCTGCTCTACGCGCTGGTAGCCGTACAACGCCTCCCAGCGGCTTTGCCAGTGCTGCGGGCCGGAGTTTTGCCAACCGGGCAAGGTCAAAATAGAGCAAGAAGGCATGGCGATTGAGCGGGCGATTGAGCGGCAGATTAAACTATTGTTTTGATAGCTACTAGCGCAGAGCTATCCAGCGTTAGCGGCATTTTTGGCTTTATTGGCCTTGTTGGTTTTGTTAACTTGACTGTCCATCGACTGCACGCGATCGACCATTTCTTGCGCAAAAGCGACAAAGGCTTGGCTGCCTTTGGCCGACGGGTCAAACACCACCCCCGGCAGGCCGTAGCTGGGCGCTTCGGCCAAACGCACGTTGCGCGGAATCACGGTGTTAAACACCTTGTCGCCAAAATGGCTCTTGAGCTGCTCGCTGACCTGTTGTTGCAGTGTGGTGCGCGGGTCAAACATCACGCGCAACAGGCCGATGATTTGCAGATCGGGGTTCAAATTGGCGTGGACTTGTTTGATGGTGTGTACCAAGTCGGTCACGCCCTCCAAGGCAAAGTATTCGCACTGCATTGGCACCACCACGCCATGCGCGGCGCACAGGCCGTTGAGCGTCAACATCGACAGCGACGGCGGGCAGTCGATCAGCACAAAGTCGTAATCGCCTTCTACCTCGGCCAGCGCATTTTTAAGGCGCATTTCGCGCTGCGGCAGTTGCACCAACTCAATCTCGGCCCCGGCCAATTCGCGGTTAGCCCCGACGACGTGGTAGCCGCATTTTTCGGCCAGCACCGCCGCTTGGCGCACTGGCACGCCATCGACCAGCACCTCGTACACCGACATCGCCAAACTGCGCTTGTCCACGCCCGATCCCATGGTGGCGTTGCCCTGCGGATCCAAATCGACCATCAGCACCCGCTGGCCCAGTTTGGCCAAACCGGCAGCCAAATTCACCGTGGTGGTGGTTTTGCCAACGCCACCTTTTTGGTTGGCAACACAAAATATTTTGGCCATGGAATAGATAAGTTGTTTGCAATCAAAACCGCTGTACCGACCGCACAGCGCACAGCGCGCATACGCAGGCAAGTTTACGCCACGGCCCCTGAAAATGCCGTCGGTTGCGGTCGCAGCCAAACAATGCAGCGCTCGGCATCCAGATTTGGCACGGTCAGTGGTTCCACGTGAAACACTTGCACCTCGGCGGGCAAAGCGGCAATTTCATCCGCCGGGTGCTTGCCCTTCATCGCCAGCCATACCGCCCCCGGCCCCAGCGCCGCGCGCGACCAGGTGGTAAAGTCCGCCAGCGAAGCAAAGGCGCGGCAGCTGACCACATCAAACGGCCCGACCAAAGACTCGACCCGGGCGTGGATGCCGTGCAGGTTGCGCAGCTTCAGCGCCACCGCCGCCTGCTGGATAAACGCCGCTTTTTTGGCCACCGTATCGACGCAGCTGACGTCCAACTGCGGGCAGCAAATGGCAAACACCACGCCGGGCAGGCCGCCGCCCGAGCCGACATCCAGCAAACGCAGCGAGGCCGACTGGCGTGGACTTATATCGCCTTGCACCACCGTCGCCAAGTGCCGGCGCAGCGGTGCCACTGCTGCCAAACTGTCAAGCAGATGGTGTGTCACCATTTCTGCCGGATCGCGCACCGAGGTCAGGTTGTAGACCTTGTTCCACTTTTGCAGCAGGGCAATAAATTCGAGCAACTGGGTAATTTGCGCCTCGCTCAACTCCAGCGCCAAAGCCTGCGCGCCGCAGCGCAGTGTGTGTTCCAGTGCGGCGCTCATGGCGCATCTCCCAAGTTCGATGCCGATGCCGATGCCGATACCGATACCGATACTGACGGTGCTGGAGCTGCGGCAAAGCCCTTAAAACCAGCCCGCTTCAAATGCACCAGCAGCAGCGAAATGGCCGCTGGCGTAATGCCGGTAATGCGCGAGGCCAGCCCCAGCGTCTCGGGCTTAAAGCGTGCCAAAGATTGGCGCGCTTCAATACTCAGCGCCGTCACCTGCATATAGTCCAACTCGGGCGGCAGGCGCAGGTTTTCATAATGCGCGGCGCGGCCTACCTCGTCTTTTTGGCGGTCGATGTAACCGGCGTAATTGGCGGCAATCTCCACCTGCTCGACCACCGAGTCGCTCAAGTCGCCCAGTGTTTCACGTGAAACAGCTTCGCTGGCGTGCTTGCCACCCTGCATTGCCATCAACGCGGCATAGGTCACGCCGGGGCGGCGCAGCAGCTCAAACAGGTTGTATTCGTGCTCAATGCCCTTGCCCAGCACCGGCACAGCGTCTTGCGCAGGCAGGTTGCGCGGATTGACCCAAGTGGCTTTCAGGCGCTCGGTTTCACGCGCCACCGCGTCGCGCTTGCGGCTAAACACATCCCAGCGCACGTCGTCCACCAGCCCCATTTGGCGGCCCGCTTCGGTCAGGCGCATATCGGCGTTGTCCTCGCGCAGTTGCAGGCGGTATTCGGCGCGGCTGGTAAACATTCGGTAGGGCTCGGTCACGCCCTTGGTGATCAGGTCGTCCACCAGCACACCCAAATAAGCCTCGTCGCGGCGCGGCAGCCACGCGGGCAAGCCCTTGCATTGCAGCGCGGCATTGGCACCGGCAAACAAGCCTTGCGCCGCAGCTTCTTCGTAGCCGGTGGTGCCGTTGATTTGGCCAGCAAAAAACAGTCCCTGAATTTGCCGCGTCTCAAAATTGCTTTTGAGCGAGCGCGGGTCAAAGTAGTCGTACTCGATGGCGTAGCCGGGGCGCAAGATGTGCGCGTTTTCCAGCCCGACCATGCTGCGCACCAAGGCCAGTTGGATGTCAAACG
>CAIRYF010000207.1 GCA_903882725.1 uncultured Simplicispira sp. | reverse complement strand
GTGCTGCTGCGCGGCATGGACTACCAAATCGACCTGCCAACGCTGCGCTTCATGCTGGGCCAAGTGCCCAGTTGGGCACCGCTGCTGGTGATGGAGTATTTGCCGGGGGCCGAGTACAGCGTGGACTGCCTGGCCGACGCTGGTGTGCTGCGCTGCGCCGTGGCGCGGCGCAAGGGTACGGTGGCGGGCCAAGGCCAGTGCATTGATATGCGCGCTGACTTGCAAGACGCCTGCGCGCGCATCGTGGCGCAGTTTGGTCTGAACGCTTATCTGAACATCCAGTTTCGCGACGGCGCCCACGGGCCAGGGCTGCTGGAAGTCAATGCGCGGATGTCTGGCGGCATTGCCATGGCTTGCTTGGCTGGGCCTAATTTGCCGTGGCTGGGACTGCAAGGCTTTGCCAATGGCTACGACGGTTTGGATATCGGGCCGATTGCCGACGGTCTGCGCGTGGGTGAAGTCAACCAAGCCACGGTGCTGCCATGAGTGGGCTGGTCGAATCACACCGCCTGCCCAGCGGCACGCTGCAACTGCACGTAGAGCGCAGCGAGCTGCCAGCGCATGAGTTGTTTGTGCTGGCAGCACGCAACAACCCGCGCCGCGCTTTTTTGTTTGTCAGCCGCGTGCTGGCCAAGCACTTGCCAGTCGCCCCGGCGGTGGTGAAAGACTGCCACGAGCGCATTGCCCAGCGCATCCCGGCGCACATCGGCGCACAGCCGGGGCCGGTGCTGTTCATCGGCATGGCCGAGACCGCCACCGGGCTGGGCCAAGGCGTGTTTGAGGCCTGGCAGCGCCAGCACCCGAGCACGCCAGCGCTGTACCTGCACACCAGCCGCTATCGCGCTGTCGGCGCACAGGCGTTGGCGTTTGAAGAGAGCCACAGCCACGCGCCGCAGGTGTTTTTGCACCTGCCCACCGACCCGCTGCTGTACGCGCAGTTTGTGGCTGCACGCTCGTTGGTGTTGGTGGACGACGAAATCAGCACCGGCAACACCTTTGTGCATTTGGCGCACACCTGCTTGGGCCAAGCGCTGGACATTGAGCGGGTGCATTTGGCATCCATCACTGATTTTTCGGGCGCGGCACGCGCCAGCCTGGAGGCGCGCATGGGACGGCCCCTGTCCACCGGCGCGCTGCTGGACGGGGCGTGGACGTTCACACCCCACGCCAGTGCAGAAGGTGCGACTGAATCACCCCCCACCCCGCCCGCGCAAGCCGCGCTGGGCCATGAGCCGTTGTTGCACGACAGCGGTTTTGGTCGTCTGGGGCGCAGCGGGCCGGTGCGTTTGGCACCGGCGGCGTTGGCCGCACTGGCCGTTGGCATCACTGCCGACCAGCGGGTGCTGGTGCTGGGCACGGGCGAATTTATGCACCCGGCGTTTGTGCTGGGCCGTGCCTTGGAGGCACAAACCGGTGCCAGCGTGCGGCTGCAATCGACCACGCGCTCGCCCATCTTGCCGTGGGGGCCCATCACGCACACCGAGTCTTTTGACGACCCGTATGGCGAAGGTATTGCCAACTACCTTTACAACTTCACGCGCAGCGACTACGACCATGTGCTGCTGTGCCACGAAGCGCCGCCCTCGGCTGCGCTGCGGGCACTGGCCCAGCGTTGGCGCGCGCGCCTTGGTCACTTCATATCGGAAGACTGCCTTGCACAAAGTGCTTTTTGTTGACCTTGACGACACCTTGTTTTGCAGCGACCGCAAACACCCACCGACACCGCATTGCGTGCCTCTGGCGTTTTTGAAAGACGGCCAGCCCATCTCTTACGCCAGCGCGGCGCAGCAGTCGATGCTGCAACTGTTGCAGCAAACCATGGAAGTGGTGCCAGTGACAGCGCGCAACCTAAACGCTTTTAGCCGCGTGCGCATTGATTTTTCTAGCGCCGCCATCCTCAACTACGGCGGCACGGTGCTCGACGCCGACGGCCAGATCGATGCCGCGTGGCTAGAGCGCAGCCAGCGCGCCTCGGCCAGCACGTTAGATGCCTTGACGGCGCTGGAGCGCGACCTGCTGGCGCACTGCGCCAGCGCCGGATTGGCGCTGTCGGTGCGTACTATCAGCGACCACGGCGTGGCGTTTTACATCGTTATTAAATCGCCCAGTGGCCAGCTGCAAGACATCGACGCTATTGCGGCGCACTGCGCCCGGTTGTGCCAGCAGAGTGAGCAAAGTCCGTCATTGGCCGGGTTTCGCCTGCACCACAACGGCAACAACGTCGCCTTGCTGCCGCCGTGGTTGGACAAAAGCCACGCTGTGGCCTACGTCAAACACAAGCTGGCACAGCGCCACCCCGATATGGATATGGTGACTTTTGGCATGGGCGACAGCTTGGTCGATTTGGCGTTTATGAACCAATGCCAGTACATGATCGTGCCCAGCGCCAGCCAAATTGCGCAAACGCGCATGGGAGCGCTATGAATTTTCACGGCAGCTACCGTCCGCAGGACGTGGAATTTTTGCTCAAACCCTTGACGTTGGCGCAAGCGCAAACCGAGAACGTGGTTGACAAAGAAAGTCTGATTCAAAGCGGTGCGCGCCATTACAGCGAGATGCTCACGCCCGAATCTTTGCCCTCGCCCGCCTACCGCGCGCTGTTTGCGCGCGCACACGCCCTGAACCGCGAGCGCATGGCGCGTGACTGCTTGGTGCTCGCCAGCCTGATTGCACGCCGCCACGGGCCCGCGCCAGTGCTGGTGTCGCTGGCGCGGGCCGGCACGCCGGTGGGGGCCATCGTGGCGCACCTGCTGCGTGCTTGTATGGGTGCAACGGCGGCAGCGGTGGCGCACTACTCGATCTCCATCGTGCGCGATCGCGGCATCGACAGCAACGCCCTTGACCACATCTTGGCGCGGGGCCACGCACCGGCAGCGTTGGCGTTTGTCGATGGCTGGACTGGCAAAGGCGTCATCAGCCGCGAGTTAGAGCGCTTTGTGCAGGACTACAACCGCAGCCGCCAAGTCGATATTGAAAGTGGTCTGTACGTGTTGTCGGACTTGGCTGGCAGCGCCTGCTGCGCCGCGTCGGGGGACGACTATTTGATTCCGTCCTCCATTCTTAACGCCACCATTTCGGGGCTGGTCAGCCGTTCGATTTTGAACAGCGCTGTCGGCCCGCAAGACTTTCATGGCTGCGTGTGGTTTGGTGAATTTGCGGCGGCCGATTTGTCGTGCTGGTTTGTTGACGACATCGTCAGCGCTGCCTTGGCCATTTTTGCTGCCGAGGGAATGCCTCAGCCCGCCCGCGCCGACCGCGCCGCGCTGGCGGCGCAATCAAGCGCTTTCATGGCCACTGAGCTGGCGCGCCAAGGTATTAACGACGCCAACCTGATCAAGCCCGGCATTGGCGAGGCCACCCGGGTGCTGCTGCGGCGCTTGCCGCGCCTGCTGCTGGTGCGCGACGCAGGTGCCGAAGACGTGCAGCATTTGCTGATGCTGGCGGCAGAAAAGTCGGTGCCGGTACAAGTGCGCCCAGACCTGCCCTACCACGCGGTGTCGATCATTCGGAGCGTACAGGATGGCTAACGCTGACAACTTGGGTGCTAGTTTGTATGTGCCCACCACCCATTCGCAGCTCAGTGCCATTGCCGCTGGGCACAAGCTGGCGCATTTGCGCTCGATTATTTTTTGCACCGAAGACGCCGTCCACGCGCGTGACCTGCCAGCGGCGCTGGCCAACTTGGCGCTGGCGCTGCGTGCGCTGCGCCCCGACGTGCAGCGCCAGCGTTTTATCCGCGTGCGCTCGCCCGAGGTGTTGCACAGCGTGCTGGCCCTGCCCAATATCGAGCACATCGACGGCTTTGTGCTGCCCAAAGCCACGGCGGCCAATCTGCCGCACTACCTGCAAGCGCTGGCCGCCACGCAGCACAGCCTGATGCCAACACTGGAAAGCATCGAAATGTTTGACGACGGCGAGCTACAGCGCCTGCGCCAGCTGCTACAGCAACCGGCGTGGCGGGCGCGCATTTTGGTGCTGCGCATCGGAGGCAACGACCTGCTCAACCTGCTGGGGCTTCGCCGCCAACGCGGCCATACGCTGTACGAAACCCCGCTGGGCGCGGTGATTGCCCGGCTGGTGACGACCTTCAAGCCGCACGGTTTTCGGCTGTCGGCACCGGTGTTTGAGTATTTGGATGACGACGCCACGCTAGAGCGCGAGGTGCGCCAAGACCTGCTGCACGGCCTGACCGGCAAGACCGCCATCCATCCCGACCAAGTGCCGCAGATTGAGCGCCATTACAGTGCCCGCCACAGCGATGTCGCCGCCGCCCGGCGCATCCTTGATCCGGACGCAGCTGGGGTGTTTCAGTTTGACAACGCCATGTGCGAGCCGGCCACGCACCACAACTGGGCGCTGTCGGTGGTGCAGGCCGAGCAGCATTACGGCGCGGTGTAGCACTTGGGCAAAAGAAAAAACGCCGATGGATACCATCCACATCTACATCCACATCCACATCCACATCACCGATATCGAAGCCGCCATCAACTATTGGCGCGCGCGCCAGCCATCGCGCGACGGTGTGGTGCTTGGCGCGCCGCTGCGGGCGCTGGCCGAGGTGTATGCGCGTTTGGTTTACACACGCCAAGCGCAGGTGGCGGCTGCCAGCTTGTGCGCCGTCGCCCGCGCCGCCTGGGACGCTTGGTACGACACCACGCCCGACACGCCGTGCATTGCCATTTGCTCCACCAGCCAAGGCGACGATTGCTGCAAAGGCTGCGGACGCAGTTTTTTGGAGGTGCAACATTGGCCGGCCATGGACGCTGTCGCCAAACGCGCCGTTTGGCAGCGCATCACGCGCGAGGGCACGGCCTGGCGCTTTAACCGCTATGCCGAACGCGCCCCAGCGTAATCGGCATAAATTTATAGCCAAAACAGGCTCTATCCCTTATGCGGCCTGCGCTGGCAGCTATTGTTTTGGGAGTGATTGCAGCAAGTTGCGCACGATGTGGTCGGCATAGCGGCTGGCCACGGTGTTGATGAACCGCGCAAAATCGACGTGCGCCGTGGCATCAGCGCGGTCGGAGATGGTGCGCATGGCGGCAAACGCCACGCCGTAATCCACGCACACCTGGGCTACGGCTGCGCCTTCCATTTCTACCGCCAGCACGTTGTGGCCAGCGGCCAGCAGCGGCGCGCGCAGGGCGTTGGCCACCTCGGGGCAGTTGATAAAGCGGTCGCCACTGGCCATCAGCCCGTGGTGCAGGCGCGGCGCTGCGGTGCCAGAATTTATATCAAATAGGCCGCTAACGCTTGCCAGATAAGCGCTTGCAGCTCCTGAAAGAAGAGCAGATAAATCGCCATCGCACGGCAGGCAGGCGTGGGCATAGCCCGGCACCAGCCAGCGCGCAAACAGCGGCGAGGCGTCCATATCGTGTTGCACATAGCTGCCAGCGACCACCACGTCGCCCACGTTCACTGCGTCACCCACGCCGCCGGCCACGCCGGTAAAAACAATGCGCGTGGCACCAAAGCGCTCGATCAGCGCGCTGGCCGTGGTGGCGGCGGCTACTTTGCCAATGCCCGACAGCGCCAGCACCACCGGCTGGCCGTGCAGCACGCCGCTGCTAAAGCTGCGCCCGGCGTGCTGGGTGCGTACCGGTTGTTGCAAGGCGGCCAGCAGGCCCGATTGTTCTTGCGCCAGGGCGCTGAGGATGGCAGTGGTCATGCAGCAGGCGTTTATCGTTACTTTTTATCGCGCAGTTCGCGGCGCAGGATTTTGCCCACCGGGGTTTTGGGCAGCTCAGTGCGAAACTCGATGGTCTTGGGTTGCTTGTAGCCGGTCAGGTGGATTTTGCAGAAGGCGCGCACCTCGTCTTCGGTCAGGTCGGGCGACTTTTTGACAATGACCAGTTTGACCGCTTCGCCGGTTTTGCTGTCGGCCACGCCGACCGCCGCACACTCCATCACGCCGGGGCATTGGGCTACCACTTCTTCAATCTCGTTGGGGTAGACGTTAAAGCCGCTGACCAACACCATGTCTTTTTTGCGATCGACAATTTTGAAGAAGCCGCGCTCGTCCATGGTGCCGATGTCGCCGGTTTTGAAGTAGCCGTCCTCGGTCATCACTTTGGCGGTTTCGTCGGGGCGCTGCCAGTAACCGGCCATGACTTGCGGGCCTTTGATGGCGATCTCGCCGGGCTGGCCCAAGGTGGTAACGCTTTGGCCTTCGTCGTCGAGAAGTTTGAACCAGGTGTTGGGCAAAGGCACGCCAATGCTGGCGGTAAATTCGGTCGCCGTGACCGGGTTGCAGCTGGCAATGGGGCTGGTTTCTGACAGGCCGTAGCCTTCGCAAATGGGGCTGCCGGTTTTTTCTAGCCACAGCTTGGCCACAGCGCTTTGCACCGCCATGCCGCCGCCGACCGACACCTTCAGGTTCTTCCAGTTGACGGTGTTGAAGTCAGGGTGGTTGGCCAGGCCGTTGAACAAGGTGTTGACTGCCGGAAAGCTGTGAAAAATGTGGCGCGACAGCTCTTTCAGTACCGCTGGCAAATCGCGTGGGTTGGGAATGAGGATCGTTTTTCCGCCGGTGCGCATACTCAGCATCATGTTCACAGTGAAGGCGAAGATGTGATAGAGCGGCAGCGCACAAACGCTGGTCGGCTGCTCATTGGCGGGCACACTTTGCATCACCGGTGCGTTCCAAGCTTCGGCTTGCAGCACGTTGGCCAAAATGTTGCGATGCAGCAGTACCGCACCCTTGCTCACGCCAGTGGTGCCGCCGGTGTATTGCAGCAGGGCAATGTCATCGGGCTTGATGTCTGGTGGCTTGAAATTGCCGCGCTCGCCTTGGCTGATAGCTTGGTTAAAGCGCACAGCACTGGGTAGGTTATAGGCAGGCACCATGCGTTTAATGTTGCGCACCACGTAGTTGACCAGCGCCCCTTTCAGCGTGCCCAGCTGGTCGCCCATGGAGCACAGCACGATGTGTTTGACGTTGGTATTGGCTAGGCACTGCTGCAGCGTGCTGGCAAAGTTTTCAATGATGACGATGGCTTTAGTGCCCGAGTCTTTAAGTTGATGCTCTAGCTCGCGCGGCGTGTACAGCGGGTTGACGTTGACCACCACAAAACCGGCACGCAGCACAGCGGCCACCGTGACCGGGTACTGCGGCATATTCGGCATCATGATGGCGACGCGGTCGCCCTTGCTCAGGCCCAAGCTTTGCAAGTACGCCGCCATAGCGCGGCTTAGGGCATCGGTTTCGCCAAACGTTACGTCCTTGCCCATGAAGCTGTAGGCATCGCGCGTGCTGTACTGACGAAACGCCTCGTCCATCAGCGCCACCAACGAGGTGTATTGCGTCGTGTCAACGTCGGCGGGCACCCCTTGTGGGTAGGCCGCCAGCCAGGGGCGCTCAGTCATGTCGTTCATCCTTGTTGTCTCCGTGAGTTTGGTTTCCAGCGGGGCCGGCGCTATTCGATGGCCTTGACCATGTCTTCAACCACCTTCTTGGCGTCGCCAAACACCATCATGGTTTTGTCCATGTAGAACAGTTCGTTGTCCAGACCGGCATAGCCCGAGGCCATCGATCGTTTGTTGACGATGACGGTCT
>CAIRYF010000206.1 GCA_903882725.1 uncultured Simplicispira sp. | reverse complement strand
GCACTCAATGGCTCGGGCCAACAGCCCAAAGTTATCCAAGACATTCTGAAGAACGTACACGACAAAGGTCATGGTACCGGCCCCAAGGATGAAGTCGGCTCGGTGCTGTACACCCGTGGCGTGATCATTCAAATGCTGGGTGTGGAGTCCGTTCGCCGTGCGCAAGAGCGTTTTGGTAAGGGCAAAGTCATGACCGGCGAGCAAGTGCGCTGGGGCATGGAAAACCTGAACCTCGACCAAAAGAAATTGGACGCTATGGGCTTTAACGGCGTAATGCGCCCCCTCTCGACCAGCTGCGCAGACCACATGGGTTCAACTTGGGCCCGCGTACAGACTTGGGACGGCAAGAAGTGGGACATCAACCCCGAGTGGTACCAGGCTGATGAGCAAATCTTGAAGCCCATGGTCAAAACCGGCTCCGACAAGTACTTGGCAGACAAGAAGCTGCAGCGCCGCGCCGCATCTGACTGCGAGTCTTAAATAGACACCTAAGCCTCACCCGCCACGGCGCGGTGAGGCAGCGGCTCGCCCCGAGCCGCCAATTGACAGGTTTGCCGCGCAGCCCTGTCAATTGGAACTGGAACTGGCACAGAGAGAAACCCTATGGATCCCAAAAACATTGTTCTGAACGTCAACGGTATCGAGGTCATCTACAACCACGTGATCCTTGTGCTCAAGGGCGTTTCGCTGCAGGTGCCTGAGGGCAGCATCGTCGCCATTCTGGGTGGCAACGGTGCCGGTAAGACGACCACTTTGCGCGCTGTCTCCAACCTGCTGGCCGGTGAACGCGGCGAAGTCACCAAAGGCTCTATTGAGCTGCGCGGTGAGCGCATTGAAAAACTCACACCAGCTGATTTGGTCAAGCGCGGTGTGGTGCAGGTGATGGAAGGGCGTCACTGCTTTGCCCACCTGACGATTGAAGAAAATTTGATGACCGGCTCGTACACCCGCACCAGCAAAGGCGAGATTGCCGCCAATCTGGAAAAGGTCTACAACTACTTTCCGCGCCTTAAAACGCGCCGCACTTCGCAAGCGGCCTACACCTCGGGCGGTGAGCAACAAATGTGCGCCATTGGCCGCGCCATCATGACCAACCCGAGTGTGGTGCTGCTGGACGAACCCTCGATGGGCTTGGCACCGCAGATCGTCGAAGAGGTGTTCAACATCGTCAAAGACCTGAACACCAAAGAGAAGGTCACCTTCTTGCTGGCCGAGCAAAACACCAATATGGCACTGAAGTACTCCGACTACGGCTACATCATGGAGTCGGGCCGTGTCGTGATGGACGGTGAGGCCAGCGCCTTGGCCAACAACGAAGACGTAAAAGAGTTCTACCTCGGCGTTGGCGGCGGCGAGCGCAAGAGTTTCAAAGACGTCAAGAGCTACAAACGGCGCAAGCGCTGGTTGGCATAACTTGGCATAACTTGACATAACCGGCACCCCTTCGCCCGCTGCGTTTACTACTGCTACTACCCACACCACCATGAACTCTTTTTACGACGCACTGGAAACCAGTCCACCAGATCAACGCGAAGCCGATTTGATGTCGGCTCTGCCCACCCAAATCGAGAATGCGCGCGCTAACTCTGCCGCCTTCGCTGAAATTTTGGCTGACATTGACCCCGCCAGCATCAACAGCCGCGAAGCACTGGCCACCCTGCCCGTCACACGCAAGTACCAACTGCAAGAACGCCAGGAGGCACAGCGCGCCAACAACGCCTTTGGTGGCTTTGCCACCATGGGTTTTGGTGCCGCTATGCCACGCGTCTTTTGCAGCCCCGGCCCCATTTACGAACCCGAAGGCATCCGCGCCGACTACTGGCGCATGGCGCGCGCGCTGTACGCTGCCGGTTTTCGCGCTGGCGACTTGGCCCACAACAGTTTTAGCTACCACTTTGTGCCCGCTGGCTCGATGATGGAAAACGGCGCTCACGCGCTGGGCTGTACCGTGTTCCCCGGCGGCACTGGCCAAACCGAGCAACAAGTGCAAGCCATGGCCGAGCTGCGCCCGGCCGGCTACATCGGCACACCGAGCTTTCTGAAACTGATTTTGGACAAAGCCGCCGAACTCAAGCAACCCCTGCCCAGCCTGACCAAAGCACTGCTGTCAGCGGAAGCCTTCCCTCCCTCACTGCGCGACTGGTTCACCGAGCGCGGTGTGGCTGGCTACCAGTGCTACGGCACGGCTGATCTCGGCCTGATTGCCTACGAAACCTCGGCCCGCGAAGGCCTGGTGTTGGACGAGCACGTCATTGTAGAAATCGTCCGTCCCGGCACTGGCGACCCAGTACCTGAAGGCGAAGTTGGCGAACTGGTAGTGACCACGCTCAACCCCGACTATCCTTTGATCCGTTTTGGCACTGGCGACCTGTCGGCCATCTTGCCCGGCCAGTGTCCCACCGGTCGCACCAACGTGCGTATCAAGGGCTGGCTAGGCCGTGCCGACCAAACCACTAAAGTGCGCGGTATGTTTGTCCACCCAGGTCAAGTAGCCAGCATTGCGGCACGCTTTCCGCAAGTCAAGCGCGCACGCTTGGTAGTCACCGGCGAAATGGCCAACGACCAAATGATTTTGCAAGTCGAAACCACCGAAACTTCGTCCGGTTTGGCCGATCGCCTGCAAGATGCCATCCGTGAAGTCACCAAGCTGCGCGGCGAAGTCGAACTGGTTGCACCAGGCACCCTGCCCAACGACGGCAAGGTGATCGAAGACGCACGCAGCTACCGCTAATTAGCCCGCACAAAAAAACCGCTGTCTCTGGGTTGATACCCAGAGCAGCGGTTTTTTAATATGCGCGTTCAGCGCAGCTAACTAAGTTCTACGCTCAGGCACCCCACACCACATCGTGTCCGCCCTCAGCGCTGCGGTGCAACATCTCGATGAATGGCGCAGCGCGTTGGTGCAGGCTCACGGTGTCGTCCTGGCGATCGTCGTCCTGCGCATCACTCTCTTGCCCGTGGGACAACGCTTTTTTCTCTTTCTCCCGGGCGGCAATACGGCGATCATCATCCAGCACTGCCGCCTCCAGCGCGGCCACTGCCGCAGGAATTTGCGTCACCGTGACGATGCCGGTCGGACCAGTTTCTTTACCAATGATCTGCAACAGCCTGCGTCCGTGGGGCTCCAACAAAATCAGGTCGGCAGTGGAACGGGATTTGAACTTGTAGAGCATGGTGC
The DNA here is from genome assembly GCA_903882725.1 of uncultured Simplicispira sp. GTDB lineage: Bacteria > Pseudomonadota > Gammaproteobacteria > Burkholderiales > Burkholderiaceae_C > Simplicispira. The sequence goes on along the minus strand of CAIRYF010000206.1, from coordinate 4,133 downwards.
GTCCTTGGAAAAAAGTACTAAATACTTAAAGTACCTAAGGCTGCAACTGTATAGGTTTATCGGGGCTGCCTTGCGCTCAGTTCAGCTCAGTTCGGCCACCAAGTCGATGTACTGCTGTTTGGCCGCGTCGGCTGCTGTGCCCTTGAGCTTGTTCCAAGCGTCCCACTTGGCGCGATCCACCACTTCGGTAAAGCCGGGTTTTTTCTCGGTGTTGTCGCCGGCGCTGGCTTGCTTGTACAGACCATACATTTTCAGCAACGTCGGGTTATCAGGGCGCTCGCTGAGATTTTTCGAGTGGGCGACAGCGGCTTCAAAATTAGCGTTCAAATCGGACATAGGGAATGCTCCTTGGACAAATTTTTCCATCTTACGGCCAGCATCTAGCAATACGGACCAGCAGCCGCCTTGGGGCTGATGCCTAGGCGACACTGCCAGCCTCAAGCGCGCGCTAACCACGCCTGCACCAGCCGCACCCAGTAGGTGGCACCCAACGGAATCAGTGCGTCGTTGAAGTCATAGCTCGGGTTGTGCAAGGTACACGGCCCGCCGCCGTGGCCGAGGCCCCGGTGCGCGCCATCGCCGTTGGCAATAAAGCAGTACGCGCCGGGCTTGGCTTGCAGCATGAAAGCGAAGTCTTCAGCACCCATCGTCGGCTCCTGCTCGACCACGTTGGCGGCACCGACAATGCTTTGCATCACTTGGCGCGCAAACGCTGCCTCGGGCGCGCTGTTGATGGTCGGCGGGTAGTTGCGCACAAATTCAAAATCACAGGTTGCCTCGTGCGCTGCGCACAGGTGCTCGGCCACTTGGCGCATTCGGCGTTCGATCAAATCCAGCACTTCGATGCTGAAAGTGCGCACCGTGCCCTGCAACTCACACGTATTGGGCACGACGTTGGTGGCCTCGCCAGCGTTGAGCATCGTCACAGAGATCACGCCCGCATCCACCGGTTTTTTATTGCGTGTCAGGATGGTCTGGAACGCCAGCACCATCTGACAAGCAATGGGCACCGGGTCGATGCCGGTGTGCGGCATGGCCGCATGGCCACCTTTGCCGTGGATGGTGATTTTGAATTCGTTGCTCGACGCCATCACTGGGCCGGGGCTGACCGCCATCTGACCCGGCTGCATACCCGGCCAGTTGTGCATCCCAAACACCGCTTGCATCGGAAACAGCGTGAACAGACCATCGCTGATCATCTCGCGCGCACCGCCGCCGCCCTCTTCGGCTGGCTGAAAAATCAAATAGACGATACCGTCAAAGTCGCGGTGTGCTGCCAAGTGCTGCGCCGCAGCTAACAGCATCGCCGTGTGACCGTCGTGGCCGCAAGCGTGCATTTTTCCGGGGTGGCGGCTGGCGTGGTCAAAAGTGTTGCTCTCGGTGATGGGCAGCGCATCCATGTCGGCACGCAACCCTACAGCGCGGCCACAGGCACCGCCATCACGGCCATGGACAATGCCGACCACCCCGGTAGTGCCCAGCCCCCGATGGATGGGTATGCCCCATTCAATAAGTTGTTGTGCCACCACATCGGCGGTGCGGGTTTCTTCAAAGCGCAGCTCCGGGTGGGCATGGAGGTCGCGGCGCAACGCGGCCATAGCGCCAGCGTGCTGGGCAATCGATTCAATGATGTGCATGGTGTTTATCCTTCCAAGCTGCCAGTCTAGCCAAGCGCGAAGCAGCGTACACGCCAAGCCCTTGATGGCCATCGACCACTGACAGACAACTATTTATTTGATAGCTATAAGCGCTTGCCAAACAACAGTTTCAAATATAAAACACACTGAAATCGCCTATTTACAAGCGCTGGTAGCTATCAAAATAAAACACCCGCCACCACCTGACAGCAACCACTGACACCAACACGTTGACTTTGATGGTCAGATTACATATATAAAAGTCACAGGTTTACTGTTTCTCAGGCTATTTATGCTGATATTCAAATCGAATACAGTGGCTACCAGCTGCACAAAGTGCAAAAACCAAACTTTTCTACTTCTACTTTTTATTTTTCTACTTTTTTAAGGTTTTTTATATGACCGCACGCACTACAGTTCATCGCCTGCAAGTGGCCAATATCTTGCACAGCTTCATCAACGAGCAAGTGCTGCCCAGCACCGGCGTCGATAGCACCGCTTTTTGGCAAGGCTTTGATGCCATCGTCGCCGACTTAGCACCGCGCAACATTGCCCTGCTGGCCGAGCGCGACCGCCTGCAAACCGAGCTGGACACCTGGCACAAAGCGCACCCCGGCCCCATCGCTGATATGGCGGCGTACCGCGATTTTCTGAGCACCATCGGCTACCTGGTGCCGGTGCCCGAAGGCGTGCAGGCCACCACCGCCAATGTCGATGACGAGCTGGCGGTGCAAGCTGGCCCGCAGCTGGTGGTGCCGATCCTCAACGCCCGCTACGCCCTGAACGCCGCCAATGCGCGTTGGGGCAGTTTGTACGACGCGCTGTATGGCACCGACGCTATTTCTGAAGCCGACGACTGCGCCAAAGGCCCGGGCTACAACGAAAAACGCGGCGCCAAAGTCATCGCTTTTGCGCGCAATTTGCTGGACCAAGCCGCGCCGCTGGCCAGTGGCTCGCACCAAAATTCGACCGGCTACCGCATTGAAGGCGGCCAACTGGTCGTCGCACTGCAAGGCGGCGCAAAAAGCGGCCTAAAAGACAGCACCCAACTGGTCGGCTACCAAGGCGACGCCGCCGCGCCGACGTCGGTGCTGTTGGTACACCACGGCTTGCATATCGACATCATCATCAACCGCAGCACGCTGATTGGTGGCAGCGACGCAGCAGGAGTGTCGGACTTGGTGATCGAATCGGCGCTGTCGACCATTTTGGATTTGGAAGACTCCGTCGCCGCCGTGGACGCCGACGACAAGGTGCTGGGCTACAGCAACTGGCTGGGCATTTTGAAGGGCACGCTGACCGAGTCCTTTGACAAAGGCGGCAAGCAGCTGACGCGCGGCCTGAATGCTGACCGCATTTACACGGCAGCAGGCGGCAGCGGCGAAGTGCGCCTGCATGGGCGCTCGCTGATGTTTCTGCGCAACGTCGGCCACCTGATGACCAACCCGGCCATCCTCTACACCGATGCGCAGGGCGTGCAACGCGAAATCCCCGAGGGCATTTTGGACGCTGTCGTCACCACCACCATTGCGCTGCACGACCTGCAAGGGCACGGCACCAACGGTCTGCGCAACTCGCGTAAAGGCTCGGTCTACATCGTCAAGCCCAAGATGCACGGCCCCGCTGAAGTCGCGTTTGCCAGCGAGCTGTTTGGCCGCGTCGAGCAACTGCTGGGCCTGCCGGGCAGCACCGTCAAGCTGGGCATCATGGATGAAGAACGCCGCACCTCGGTGAATCTGAAAGCCTGCATTGGTGCCGCTGCCAGCCGCGTGGCCTTCATCAACACCGGCTTTTTGGACCGCACCGGCGACGAAATGCACAGCGCCATGCAAGCCGGCCCCATGATCCGCAAAGGCGACATGAAAACCAGCGCCTGGATCCAGTCGTATGAGCGCAACAACGTGCTGGTCGGCCTGGAATGCGGTCTGCGCGGCAAGGCACAAATCGGCAAAGGTATGTGGGCCATGCCAGACCTGATGGCCGCCATGCTGGAGCAAAAAATCGCCCACCCCAAAGCCGGAGCCAACACCGCTTGGGTGCCCAGCCCGACGGGTGCGACGCTGCACGCGCTGCACTACCACCAAGTCAAAGTGAGCGACATCCAGATCGAACTAGAAAAAACCGACTTCAACGCCGTGCGCGGCGACCTGCTGACCGGCCTGTTGACCATCCCCGTCACCGCCACACCCAACTGGTCGGACGCAGAAAAACAGCAAGAGCTGGACAACAACGCCCAAGGTATCTTGGGTTATGTGGTGCGCTGGGTCGATCAGGGCGTCGGCTGCTCCAAAGTGCCCGATATCCACAACATCGGCCTGATGGAAGACCGCGCCACGCTGCGTATTTCCAGCCAGCACATGACCAACTGGCTGCTGCACGGCGTCGTCACCGAGCGCCAAGTGAAAGAAACCTTCGAGCGCATGGCCGCCGTTGTGGATGGCCAAAACGCTGGCGATCCGCTCTACCAGCCGATGGCGGGTAACTTTGAAACCTCGT
>CAIRYF010000205.1 GCA_903882725.1 uncultured Simplicispira sp. | reverse complement strand
CGCCAGTCACCATGCCAGTGCGCAAATTCCAGTCCCACAAACCCAGCGCAGCTGCCGAAATAGTCAGCGACAGCAGCTCTTCGCGCTCGCGCACGCGCTCTTCGATGCGCTTGCGGTCGGTGATGTCATGCATGGCAAACAGCCAGTAGTCTTCGCCGCCAAAATTAGTAAGGCGCATTGACTGCAGCACCGTGCGTTGCTCACCACTGCGCACAGTCAGCACAGTCTCGTAGCTGTCCAAATAGCCATCGGGTTGTGCAGCAGCAATCACGGCAGCGCGCGCCTCGGGCGTATAAATGCCAAAACCAATGGCCGACTGACCCAGTGCTTCAGCACGGCTAAAGCCGGTGGCTTGCTCCCATGCGGTATTGACATCGAGATAGCGGCCATCGCCCACGTGCGCCAATCCCATCGGGTAGGGCAGGAGCTGAAAGATACGCGAAAACCGCTCTTCCGATTGGCGCAAACTTTGCTCGGTGCGCTTGGCTTTGTCGATGTCCAGCATCACGCCACGAATGCGCGTGACGCGGCCGTTTTCTACTACTGGCTCGCCGCGCACGCGCACCCAGGTCAGAGCGCCATCAACGCGGACAATTTGAATCTCTGCACTCCACTCGGCTTGTTCCAAGATGCATTGGCGCGCCTGCTCGCGCATGGCGTCTTGCCAAGCGGGTGCCACGTGTTCAGTGATGTAGTTGCGCGGCAGCGGGTCGCTGGGCGAAAGCCCGTGGATGTCATAGCAAACGTCTGACCAATACGCAATGCCTTGGCCGCGCACGTCTTCCCAGGCACCCAGGCGCGCCAAGCGCCCGGCTTGTTGCAAGAGGCTGTTGCGGGCCCTCAGCTCGTCGTTGGTGCGAATTTCTTGGGTAATGTCGCGAAACACAAATACCATGCAAGCTTGGCCATCCACATCCACCGGCTGCGCCGACATCAGGCCCGGAATGCGTCGATTTTTGCCCTGCGCCAGCAGATGCAGGCGATCAACCTTGCCATCGCGTTGCAGCGCTTGCAGCAGCTTGGGCCGCTCATGCTCGGTAGCCCAAATACGCAACTCTTGCGAGGTGCGGCCAATGACTTCTTCGCGCGTCAGACCCAGCATCTGGCAAAACGCGGCATTGACCTCTAGATAACGGCCCTCGGCAACACTGCTGATGCCTGCCGCATCGGGCATGGTGTCGTAAATAGCGGTGTATTTAGTTTGTGCCGTGCGCAGTGCTTCTTCAATTTCGCGGTAATCGGTCACATCCGAGCGCAGGCCGATCAGGCGCGTCACTGCCCCTTGGGCATCACGCGCTGCATCCAGCGCCAGCAGCAATTCTTGTTCGCGCCGCTGCAAAGCCTCGTGGGCCTGTTGCAGGGCACGCAGCGCGCGGGCACGTCCTTGCACCAGCTCGATACCACCCCCCAGCAGCAACGCGCCCAAGCCAAAGCGCCACGTCAGGGGATTGAGCCAGTCGCCAGCGGCTGCGTTGCCCCAGAGCTGTAGGCAGATATGCAGCACCAGCGGCAGCGTGAGAGCCAGCCCAACCAACGCCAACAGTCCTTGGCGGCGCTGGCGTACCAAGTGCCAGCCATACGCCAAGGCGGACGTGGCGACCAAGCAAAAGAGGCCCAGTGCATCGTAGTAGGCTGACGAATGCAACAAAAAATAAAACAGCGCTATGGTGAATGCACTTACCAGACCTGCAACCGGGCCAAAAATTAGCATGGCAATGGCGCTGCCCACGGGCGGCGCATCAAACGGAGCCATCATGCTTTGCAGCGCTGGCAGTGCCATATTGGCGCTAGCAGCCAAACCCGCAACCAAGCCAATGGCCACGCGAAAGCGCAAAGAATTGCGCAATAAAACCGCAATGGGAACCATCGCCATGACCAGTGCCAATAGCGCCAACATACCCGCAGCCAAAACGAGATCACGCAACATAGGCCCCCTTAGGGGAGGAGGGTGGCAGATCGTCTGAAAGAAACAAAATGTGCGCTAAAACCATGGCGGCAGTTTAGGATGGATTGCAGTTTTCCAACAAAAAAGGCGCAGGAATAAAAAATATCAGTTTTTGCTAGGGCGTGTTATTGAAGCCGTGTTCAAATAGCCTCTCATTTTTGAAGGCTTTTTATGACACAACAGCGCCACGCCTTGACCGATGCGCAATGGCAGCGCATGGTTG
>CAIRYF010000204.1 GCA_903882725.1 uncultured Simplicispira sp. | reverse complement strand
GGTGTCGATCAACTCGCCCTGAATCAAAAAATGGCCTTTGGCGTCGGTGTAAAACACATCGGTGCCGGTGCGCACTTCGTACAGCCCCGACATCGGCGTGGTGCTCACTTCGTCGATTTTTTCTAGCTGCGGAATGCGCTCGGCCAGGGTTTTGCGGATGGCGCTTTCTTGCGCAGAGGCGGACAAAGCCAAGCCCAAAGCGGCAGCGGCAAGCAGGGAAGAAATCAGTTTCATGGGCATTCAGTGTCGTGTGAAAAAGGCGAGAAATTCAGGTGTTCTGAGCGATAGGAACGCTCCAAGGAGCGCTTTACTTCATTCACTTCAGTGCGACCCCATGGCACGGCGGGCAATCCAGTCTTTCAGTGGGCCGCTGTGTTCAAAACTTGTCATGCCCCAGTTGCGCAGCATTTGCCACGGGTTTTCGGGGCGCGAAAACAATTGCTGCAGGCCATCGGTGGTCACCCCCATCGGCAAGATGGCGGCTTTGCGTTGGCGCTCGTATTGGCGCAGCAGGCGCATATCGCCCACACTGCGCCAGCTGCTGCGCTCGCGCAAAATCTGCGCCAGCGCTTGCACGTCGCCCAGCCCCAAGTTCAGTCCTTGTCCGGCCAGGGGGTGGACGTTGTGCGCCGCGTCTCCCGCCAGCAGCCAACTGCCGCCGCCCTGTTGCAGCGCCAAAGCACCGCACCATTGGCGGGCCTGTGCCAGTTGCAGCGGCCAGGTAGCGCGCTCGCTGCTCAGGCGCAAGCGGCCCAAGGCGCAGTGGCTGGCGGCTTCTAGGCGCTGCGCAAAAGCCTCGGCGTCCAGTGCCAGCAAATCTGGCACTTGATCCGGAGGGACTGACCAGACCACGGCGACAGAGTTCCCCTGTGCCCCGCCCAAGGGCAGAAAAGCCAAGATGCTGCCCTGCGAAAACCACTGCCGTGCCGTCTGGCCGTGCGGCTGCTCGCACACCACGCGCGTGGCAATGGCGTGCTGCGGGTAGGGCGTGATGTCAAAGTCCACCCCCCACTCGGTGCGGGTGCGGCTGGCGCGGCCTTCGCAAACTGCCGTCAGCGTGGCCGGCACCGGGGCGCTGACCAGTTCGACCTGCGGCTGGTAGCGCAGCGCCTCGGCCAAGCGCGCCTCCAGCGCCGGTACATCAACAATCCACGCCAACGCCGAGACGCCCTGCGCAGCGGCGTCAAAACGCACGCTAGCGCCTTGGTCGCCCCAGACTTGCATCTGCGTGATGGCGGTAGCAGTGGCGCTGGCGTGGGCCTCATCGGGCCAGCTGCGCAGCGATTGGAGCACTTGGCGCGAGGCGGTGTTGATCGCATAAGCACGCACGTCCGCACCGGGCGGGGCAAGGGCAGAGGGCGGCGGCGCGACCAGCGCCACGCGCAGCCGCTCGCGCGCGAGCAACAGGGCCAAGGTGCGACCGACAACGCCGGCCCCGCGAATACAGACATCAAAGGTGTGCGGCATGGCGGCATTGTAGGAGGGCGTTTTGGTCGTCGGCGCTAGCGGCCTAAAATGCCGGGTTTGTCTCCCGAAACCTAGAAAGCCCTGCCATGAGCCTCCAATGCGGCATCGTGGGCCTGCCCAACGTCGGCAAGTCCACCCTTTTCAACGCGCTGACCAAGGCCGGCATTGCCGCCGAAAACTACCCCTTCTGCACCATCGAGCCCAACACCGGCGTGGTCGAAGTGCCCGATCCGCGCCTGCAGCAACTCGCTGAAATCATCACCCCCGAGCGCATCGTGCCGGCGATTGTCGAGTTCGTCGATATTGCTGGCCTAGTGGCCGGTGCCAGCACCGGCGAAGGCTTTGGCAACAAATTTCTGGCCCACATCCGCGAAACCGACGCTACGGTCAACGTGGTGCGCTGCTTTGAAGACGACAACGTGATCCACGTCGCTGGCAAGGTCGATCCGATCTCTGACATCGAAGTCATCCAAACCGAGCTGTGTTTGGCCGACTTGGCCACGGTCGAAAAGGCGCTGCACCGCCACACCAAAACCGCCCGCTCCGGCGACAAGGACGCCATCAAACTGGTGGCGCTGCTAGAAAAATGCCAAGCCGCGCTGAACGAAAACATCCCAGTGCGCGCGCTCGAATTCGGCAAAGAAGACCTGCCGCTGGTCAAGCAGTTTTCGCTGATCACCGCCAAGCCGGCCATGTTTGTCGCCAACGTGGCCGAAGACGGTTTTGAGAACAACCCGTTTCTTGACCGCTTGCGCGAGTACGCCGACAAGCAAGGTGCGCCGGTAGTGGCCATCTGCGCCAAAATTGAAGCTGAATTGAGCGAAATGGACGACGAGGACAAAAAGATGTTCTTGGCAGAAATCGGCCAAAGTGAGCCCGGCCTAGACCGCTTGATCCGCGCCGCCTACAAGCTGCTGGGCCTGCAAACCTACTTCACCGCTGGCGTCAAAGAAGTGCGCGCTTGGACTATCCATGTCGGTGACACCGGCCCGCAAGCTGCTGGCGTCATCCACGGCGACTTTGAGCGCGGCTTCATTCGCGCCCAAACCATTGCCTTTGATGACTTTATCCAGTTCAAAGGCGAACAAGGTGCCAAAGACGCCGGCAAGATGCGCGCCGAAGGCAAAGAGTACGTGGTCAAGGACGGCGACGTGTTGAACTTCTTGTTTAACGTCTGACGGTCTCAACCGCCACAGTCGAAAGATCGCCCTTTTTTCATAACACAAAGTGTGATACATAACGACCAAAGATTGGCCGTATGCAAATTTTCAAGAACGCTTGGTTCGAGCGATTTGCCAGCAAGCAGGAGATATCGGACAAGGCGATTGTCCAAGCCATCGAACGGGCCGAGCAGGGTCTGATCGACGCTGATCTTGGTGGTGGCGTCATCAAGCAGCGTGTGGCGCGAGCTGGGCAGGGCAAATCGGGCGGGTTCCGCACCGTTGTTTTGTATCGCACGGCGCAGCGTGCTTTCTTTGTCTATGGGTTCGCCAAGAGCGACCGCGACAACATCGGCAAGGACGAAGAAGCCCAGTTCAGGAAGGCTGCAGGCTACGTGTTGAGTCTGTCAGACGAGCAACTGGCAGTTTTGATCGACAACGGGCAATTTTTGGAGGTGCGTCAATGACGAAGAAATACCGCAGCGATGCTTTTGCAGCCAT
>CAIRYF010000203.1 GCA_903882725.1 uncultured Simplicispira sp. | reverse complement strand
GTTTCCGGTGGCTTACTCGAAAACGGCGACGCGAGATACAAGCACGCACTCACTGGAGTTGGAAAAGAGATTGCGCGCCGGATTGCATCCAAGCCAGCGGGCGACGCATCCATCGAGAAAATGCTTACCGAGATTGAGCTTGCGTCCGCCTCCAGTGCAGCGCCGCCCACCCAGCAGCAGGATACGCCCAAGTTCAGCCGCGCCGGCGTCGGCACCGAGACTGCCAGCACGATGTCCCCCGACCTCGCCCGCGCCATCCTGGCACTGGGCAGGCCGCCCGCACGCGCCACCAAGGAATCGGTGCGCGCCGCCGTGCGCGAGTTGGTCAACGGCTTGGGGCTGCTGCCCAATCGGCTGGGGCGCGTGGTGGTGGCCACCGCTGCCGAGATTAAGCAGGAGTGGGAGCCGCTGATTGGGCACACGGGGATGGAGGCGTCTGGTGGCGCCGGGCACGCGCAGGGCTTCTACGACCCCAAGAGCAAGACAGTGTTCTTGATCGCCGACCACATCAAGGCTGGCGACGAGCTGGGCGTGGCAGCACATGAGCTGATGCACAAGCATGGCCCGGCGGTGCTGGGTCAAGAGAACTGGGACAAGTTGCACAGCGCCATTGGTGGCTGGGCCAAAGCCAAGGCGGGCAGCATGGAGCGCATCGTGTACGACGAGGCTGCGCGCCGCGTGCAGGCGTCTGGCCCCGAGCTGTCCAATCAGGAGCTGTTTCCGTATGCGGTGCAGGTGGCGCTGGAGATGGGCGTGCGCCCCAATGCGTTGGCACCGCAGGGCACGGTTGCGCGCTGGCTGGGTCAGGTGCGCGCAGCACTGCGCACGGTGTGGGAGAAGATTGTGCGCAAGCCCGATTCATTCAAGAGCCAAGATTTGGTGAACCTGGCGTTTGGCATTGCGCAGCGCGAGAACCCGGCGTATGCGGGAGGGTTGGATGGCGTGGTTGGGCGCAGTGACGCCGAGAAGGCCAAAGTGTTGCAGGGCGATCCTGTCGCCGTGCTGCGCATGGAGGATGCTCCTTCAGGCGGGTATGCTGCCGTGGAGCAATGGGCAGCAAGCTTGTTTGCCAAGCAGGGGGGGAAAGCCATCAGCCCTGAAATCGGCGAGGTCGTACTGGATGCACGAGCCGCCAAAACATCGGTGGCTCATGGAGGCGCAAACGATGCCAAAAAGGCAGCTTTTGCAGCAGTCAAGGATGTGATCGAGCGCGGGACGCTGGTGTATAGGGCCACGGCAGGCAATACGGATAGCTATTATTTTTCCGCACCAGTCAGCATTTCAGGCCGGAACAATATCGTGACGGTTTTGGTGCGCCGTGACCAAAACACGCAGCGCATGTATCTGCACAGCGTTTCGCTCAAAGAAAATCTCCTGAACCCGAGAGTGTCCAGTGTTGATGCCAAGAAAGCATCCGAACGGTCTGGCTCAACGAGTTCAAGAGACGCGTCCACTGTATCAAATACGGTGCAGCAAGGCAAGGCAGCAACAGCGGATGTGGCGCGCGAACTGAACCGGCTGCTGACACTGGATGTAGGGCCACCTGGCGGCGTTCAGTTCAGCCGCGCCGCGGCAGAGGGCGTGGCGGCCCGCATACGCGAACCCTCATCAAAGCCTGGCCAACAAACTCGATCCGCCCAGATGGCAAAACCACCGAAAGCAATCCATACCCCACCAAACCGAAGACGAGAAAATGCAGCGCTTGCGCAGCAACGGGGTGCTGATTGGCCAGCTCTCATCGCAGCTTGCGGCGGGAGCCATGAGCGAGATTCATCTGTCCAGCGCCCAAGCTGACCAGCGCATCAAAGACTAAGCCAGCAAACGACAAAAGCCCCCGGCCATAACGGCGCGGGGGCTTTTTTGTGGACATTTGCAGTCTTGCTGCAGCTTGTTGATGGGTGTTGTTTTTGCGCAAAAATAGACCGCTTATCCCCGGTTTATCCTTGAGCAGCGTATTGCACGTCGTAACTTGTTGATTTTATTAACCAATTCTGGAGCGGGTGATGGGAATCGAACCCACGTTATTTGCTTGGGAAGCAAGAGTCCTGCCATT
>CAIRYF010000202.1 GCA_903882725.1 uncultured Simplicispira sp. | reverse complement strand
CGGTGGCGGGCGCAGTGAAGGTGGTGGCTACGGTGGTGGCGGTAGTTATGGCGGCGGCGGCGGTGGGGGTAGCGGTCGCAGCAATGAAAATAGAGGCTACGGCGGTGGTCGCAGCGAAGGTAGTAGTTATGGCGGCGGCGGCGGCGGCGGTCGCGGTAATGAAGGTGGTTTCCGTAGTCCCTACGGTAGCAGCCCGCGCGGTGGCAGTGGTGGTGGCGGCGGTGGCGGCGGTGGCGGTCGCGGCGGCTACGGCGGAGGCAATAGCTACTAACCAAGTCTCAAAGTGTCCGAGGCTGTCAGTGCCCGGGCATGAGCACGCCGCGTACCCGTCCACGCAGCTGTAGCACCTGCGCCAAATTATCGTAGTCCATGGTGTCTGCTGTGAATTGGTCGCGTCCACGAGAAATGGTGACAGGCTGGTGGGAGCTGACGCGCTCGGTTTGTGGCCAAGCGTGCAAAAATTCACCGCGAAACTCTAGGCGCGGTTGTGCCTGTCCATGCGTTGATGCCACGGCTTCGCGTGTGACTACGGCGTTGCCCAAGAGCTGCACTTCTGAGCCGTCAGCGTTGGTCAGAGCGCGCTTGGCGGTGGCGCGGGTCAGGTATCCATTAGGGGCTAACGAGCGCATCTGTGCCTCGTCAATGTCAAGCGTATCGGTATCTGGAAAATGGCGTGCCAAACGTCCCTGCACCTCGCTTTGTAAGCGTCCGGTGGCATCAAAATTTTTCACAGAAAAGTCGGACATGAAATAGTCTGGCTCGTGCTTGGGTGCTACTGCCGCAGTGGGCGCTGCTGCTTGTGGGGTGTTGCGCACCAGCCACCAGGTGCCCAGCGCCAGCAAACCCATCAAGATGACCGGCAGATACAGGGTAGCCCCCTCAAAACTTCGGCGTGCCAGCGTTCTCATGTGCAGTAGGGTGCCAGTAACTGGGCGTACTGGCCGCTGGCGACCAGCAGCAAATCACACAACTGGCGCGCTGCACCCTCGCCACCGCGCGCTGGGGTGACGTAGTGCGCAGCCGCCAGCACTTCACACTGGGCGTTGGACGGCGCGCAGGCCAGCGCGCTGCGGCGCAGCAGCGGCAAGTCGGGCCAGTCATCGCCCATGGCCGCCGCTTGCGACCACTGCAAGCCCAGCGTCGCCAAAATCTGCTCGGCGGCGGGGAGTTTGTCTTCGGTGCCAAACACCGTGTGCTCCACGCCCAAAGCGCGCAGGCGCAGGCGCAGCGGGGCCGAGTCGCGCCCGGTGATCACGGCGGGTGTGATGCCAGCGCGTTGCAGTAATTTGAGACCATGGCCATCTAGCGTGTTGAAGCGCTTGAGGGTTTCACCACTTTCGCTGAAATAAATGCCGCCATCGGTTAATACGCCATCGACATCAAAAAATGCCACACGCACATCTTGCGCACGCAGCAACAATTCAGGTTCACATTGCAGGGTGGGGGTCATGGATTCGCAGGCTTATTGGCTGGTTTTTTAGATGACTTTGGCGCGCATCAGGTCGCCGATATGCACGACTCCGACCAGGCGTGTCCGCGCGTCCAGCACCAAGACGCTGGTAATGCTGTGCGCTTCCATCAAAGTAGCGGCGTCGGCGGCCAGTGCATCGCAGGCAATGGTGCGTGGGTGCGGGTGCATCACCTGCGCAGCAGTGACGCTGCGCAAATCAGCGCCAGCTTCGATGCGCCGACGCAAGTCGCCATCGGTAAAGATACCCAATACCTGCTCTTGTCCATCGACTACAGCGGCCGCGCCCAAGCCTTTGGCGCTCATCTCACGCATCAGCGCGCTGAAACCGGTCTGCGCCGACACACGCGGCACTTGCTCGCCAGTGCGCATGATGTCGCTGACATGGGTTAGCAGCTTGCGTCCGAGCGCACCGCCGGGGTGCGAGCGGGCAAAGTCTTCAGCCCGAAAGCCGCGTGCATCCAAGAGCGCTACGGCCAATGCATCGCCCATTGCCAGTTGCGCGGTGGTGCTGGCCGTAGGTGCCAAATTGAGCGGACAGGCTTCGCGCTCGACGCCGCAGTCCAGCGCCACATCGGCATGGCGCGCCAGCGTTGATTGCGCGTTGCCGGTGATAGCGATCAGCGGCGCGCCAAGGCGTTTGAGTACCGGCAAGATGGCGGTCAGCTCGGCACTTTCGCCGCTGTTAGAGATGGCCAACACCACGTCGTGCGCGGTGACCATACCCAAGTCGCCATGGCTGGCTTCTGCCGGATGCACAAACATGGCTGGCGTGCCGGTCGAGGCCAAGGTTGCGGCAATTTTGCGCCCGACGTGGCCGCTTTTTCCCATACCCATGACTACCACGCGGCCCGGTATCTGCAGTATTTTGTGTACTGCGTGGGCAAAACGCACGTCCAAACGCTGGCCCAGTCCCAGCAGGGCAGCCGCTTCGATGGCAAAGGTTTCGCGCGCCAAGCGCAGGGCTTGGTCAGCGTCAAAAGGGGGCAAAACGCCAGCGGCAGGGTACATACGCCAATTCTATCGGCGCAGGCGCTACGGCTCCGCTAGCATTCAGGGATGTCCTCACTTGCCTTGACCTTGCTTTATCTGCTAGCCGCCGTATTGGGTGTCGTTGTCTGTCGCAGCCTAAAGCTCCCGCCTATGCTGGGTTATTTGACCGCAGGTGTGATGATCGGCCCGCACGCGCTGGCGCTGGCGCAAAACTCAGAAAGCGTGCGCCATCTGGGTGAATTTGGCGTGGTGTTCCTGATGTTTGCCATTGGTTTGGAGTTCAGTTTGCCCAAGCTGCGCGCTATGCGGCGCGACGTGTTTGGCTTGGGGTTGTTTCAGGTTGCACTGACCATGGGTTTGGCCTTTGGTGGCACCTTGCTGCTGGCGGCATTTTTTGGCGGTGTGTGGGACGTCAGTTGGCAGACGGCACTGGCGCTGTCTGGCACCATATCCATGAGCAGCACCGCCATCGTGGTCAAGCTGATGGCCGAGCGGGCCGAGCTGGAAACCGATTATGGTCGGCGCATTTTGGGTATTTTGCTGTTCCAAGATTTGGCGGTGGTGCCCTTGCTGGTGCTGATTCCAGCGCTAGGCTCGTCGCCCGATAAGCTTTTGGTGGCATTGGGCATGGCGCTGCTTAAGGCAACAGTGCTGGTCGCTGTGCTGCTGACCGGTGGCCAAGGCGCCATGCGCTGGTGGCTGACGTTGGTGGCGCGGCGCAAAAGTGATGAGCTGTTCATGCTCAACCTGCTG
>CAIRYF010000201.1 GCA_903882725.1 uncultured Simplicispira sp. | reverse complement strand
GGCCGTGCTCGGCAGCAAACAACTGCAAGTCAGGCAGACGCGCCATGGTGCCATCGTCTTTCATGATCTCGCAGATCACTGAGGCTGGGCTGCAACCGGCCAGCGCCGACAAATCGCAACCGGCTTCGGTGTGACCGGCGCGCATCAGCACGCCGCCATCGACCGCTTGCAGCGGAAAGATATGGCCCGGCTGCACCAAGCTGCTGGCTTGGCTGTCAGCGGCCACGGCGGCTTGCACGGTGCGTGCGCGGTCGGCGGCGGAGATGCCTGTGGTGACGCCCTCGGCCGCCTCAATCGACACCGTGAACGCGGTGCTGTAGACGGTGCCGTTGCGCGCGGCCATGGGCGGGAGCTTTAAAAATTCGCAGCGCTCGCGCGTCAGCGTCAGGCAAATCAGGCCACGGCCAAAGCGGGCCATAAAGTTGATGGCTTCGGGCGTGACATGGTCGGCGGCCAGTACGAGGTCGCCTTCGTTTTCGCGGTCTTCTTCATCAACGAGGATAACCATGCGCCCAGCGCGCATTTCGGCCACGATGTCTTGCACCGGCGAGATGGGTGCGGGGGTAAGGGGGGATGTCATGGACGCTTTCTTGGGTGAACCACCGTGGGCTGCAAGGGGGTGCGCAGCGTGCCATGCAAGATCCCCGGGCTGGTGCCGACCCGGCGATGTGCCGCACCAACACCCCAAAGAACGCGCAATGCGGCGCTGCCGCACAGTGAGCCGGCGCGCTGTGAGCGAACCGATCGAAAACCAGCGATTTTAGTGCAGCACAGCACGGTGCGTGTGCAAAACCCATGTGGGCCATGGCGTGGCAGTGTTTTGGGCGCAGAGGTCAGTCCACACCTGATTTTCAGGTGTTTTTGGCCTCTACCCCTTATATAGCAAGCACTTATAGCTATAAAAAACTGAGCAATTAAGCGGCTGCGGCAGCTGCATCGGCCAGCGCTTGCAGCGCAGCGCTGATATCGCTGGCACTGACGCCTTCGGTCAGTTGCAGTTGGCTGGCGCTGTTTTGCCATGCCGCCGGTGCGGCTTGCTGCAGTCGGGCAATCGCTTGACCGGCTGCCTTGGGGGCGTCAAAGCCACTGCTTTGCAGCAGCAAGCGGCCTTCGGCAGAGACGAGTTTGAAATAAAACTTGCCGTCTGCTTCGCGGTATTGCTTAAAGCTGGGCAGGGCGGCTTTGCTGGTTTTGCTGGTTTTGCCCGCTTTTTTGGGCGCAGCCACTTGCACTAAGGTGCGCAGGCCGACGGCGCTGCGCAGCTCGCGGATAAACGGCGTGGCCACAGTGCGTGCGCGTTCGGCACCAGCCAGCAGGGTTTGTTCGATGTGCGCCGGGTGGTTGATCAGCTCTTCGTATTTCGCCCGCATCGGCGCAATGGCGTTATCGACGCAGTCCAGCAGCACCTGTTTGGCGTCACCCCAGGCAATGCCGTCGGCATATTGCTGGCGCAGCGCAGCAGTCTCACTGGCGCTGGCAAAGGCTTGGTAAATCTGAAACAGCGCCGAGCCCTCTGTCTCTTTG
>CAIRYF010000200.1 GCA_903882725.1 uncultured Simplicispira sp. | reverse complement strand
TGATTATTCCGAAACATCGGCTTGCGCTATGTCAAAGCAGAGACAGTGCCCACTGCGAACGCTTGGGTGCGTGCGCAGCGCCGTAAACTGACTGGCTTCATTTTTTCAATCCCTTCAACGGACAGCGCCATGGCGAAAAAAGACAGCAAAACCACGCACGTGAGCGAAACCCCAGCCACGCAGCTGCTCAAGGCGCGCGGCATTGCCTTCACCAGCCACCCTTACGAGTACCTGGAGCACGGCGGTGCCCAACACAGCGCGCAGGTGCTGGGGCTGGACCCGTTTTGCGTCGTTAAAACGCTGGTGATGCAAGACCAAGATGCCAAGCCGCTGTTGGTGCTGATGCATGGCAACCGCACGGTATCAACCAAAAATTTGGCCCGGCAAATGGGTGCCAAGTCGGTGCAGCCGTGTACGCCCGAGGTGGCCAATCGCCACAGTGGCTACTTGGTTGGCGGCACTTCACCGTTTGGCACGCGCCGCCCCATGCCGGTGTTTATCGAGGAGAGCATCTTGGCGCTGGAGCGCATTGCCATCAACGGCGGGCGGCGCGGTTTTTTGGTGCAGTTAGATCCGCAAGTTTGCGTACAACTGCTCAACGCTGTGCCGGTGCAGTGCGCCTTAGACGACTAAGGATTTATCCGTAAATTGATATTTTTAGCAGCCGCTGAAATCGGGCTTTCGCTTTTGCATGAAGGCGGTGAAGGCTTCGCGGGCGGCGGGCTCGGTCAGCATACGGGCGAAGATGGCACCCTCTTCCCCTAGGCGCTGCAACACCGGTTCGACCAAGCCTTGCTTCATCAGGCGCTTGGTGGCTAGCAGCGAAGCCAGCGGTTTGGCGGCCAGTTTGCGCGCTTGGGCTTGGGCGATGGCGTTGCATTCGGTCGGCGGCACCACACGATTGACCAAGCCAACTTCTAGCGCAGCTTCGGCCATAAAGGGCTCGCCCAGCAGCAGTGCTTCTGCTGCGCGGTGGTAGCCCAGCAGGCGCGGCACCAGCAGGCTGGACGCCGCTTCGGGGCACAGGCCCAAGTTGACAAACGGCAGCGAAAACGCCGCGTTGTCACCGGCATAGACCAAGTCGCAGTGCAACAACATCGTCGTGCCAATGCCCACTGCCGGGCCGCACACCGCCGCCACCAAGGGTTTGGGGAAGGCGGCAAGGGTGCGCAAAAAACGGTACACCGGCGAGGACTGGTCGGTGGGCGGATGCGCCAAGAAGTCAGCAATGTCGTTGCCAGCACTGAACACCGCCATATCGCCTTGCAGCAGCACGGCGCGCACGGCGCTATCGGCTTGGGCTTGCTCTAGCGCATCGGCCAAAGCCGAGTACATGGCGCGGGTGAGCGAGTTTTTTTTGTCAGCCCGGTTCAGCGTCAGGGTGGTGACGCCCGCTTCGGTGTGTACCAAGATATCTTGGGTTGCAGGGGGTGTAGAGGTACTCATAGCGCGCTATTACCCCGCTTCAAAGATACCGGCTGCGCCTTGGCCCATGCCGATGCACATGGTCACCATGCCGTATTTGAGTTTGTTGCGCTTGAGGGCGTGGACTACCGTGGCAGCGCGGATAGCGCCGGTGGCACCCAGCGGGTGGCCCAAGGCAATAGCGCCGCCCATCGGGTTGACCTTGGCGGGGTCTATGCCCAGCGTTTGCATGACGGCCAGCGACTGCGCGGCAAAGGCTTCGTTCAGCTCAAACCAGTCGATGTCGTTTTGGCTCAAACCGGCGTTGCGCAGCGCTGCGGGAATGGCCTCGATAGGGCCAATGCCCATGATGTGCGGTGGTACGCCACGGCTGGCAAAACTCACAAAGCGCGCCAGCGGGGTCAGGCCAAAGCGCTGCACGGCCGCGCCGCTGGCCAAAATCAGCGCACCAGCGCCGTCACTGGTCTGCGAGCTGTTGCCCGCCGTGACCGAGCCGCGTGCGGCAAACACCGTGCGCAGCTTGCCCAAACCTTCAATCGAGGTGTCGGCGCGCGGGCCTTCGTCCAGGCTGACGGTGCGGGTTTTGGCGATGGCATCACCGCTGGCCAAATTGGCGCTGCGGTCGGTGACTTCAATCGGCGTGATTTCGTCGGCAAAGTAGCCCGCCTGTTGCGCAGCCAAGGCTTTTTGGTGCGATTGCAGGGCAAAGGCGTCCTGCGCATCGCGCGAGACTTGCCACTGCTGCGCCACTTTTTCTGCCGTCAGGCCCATGCCGTAGGCAATGCCGACGTCGCCTTCGCGCTCGAAAATGCTGGGCGAGAGGCTGGGGCTGTTGCCCATCATCGGAACCATGCTCATGCTCTCGACACCGGCGGCAATCATCACATCGGCCTCGCCGACGCGGATGCGGTCGGCGGCCATTTGCACCGCCGACAGGCACGAGGCGCAAAAGCGGTTGACCGTGATGCCGCCGACGCTGGTGGGCAGCCCGGCCAGCACGG
>CAIRYF010000199.1 GCA_903882725.1 uncultured Simplicispira sp. | reverse complement strand
TGGCACGCCCGAGGCCATCGCCTCTAACACCGGCAGGCCAAAGCCTTCGTACAGCGAGGGGTAGGCAAACAGGCGCGCGCCGGCGTAGAGCGCGGGCAAGTCGGCTTGGGGCACGTAGCGCAAGTAGTGCAACCAGCCAGCGCTGGCGGCGCCGGCCATGCGCGCGTGCGTGTGTTCAGAGCGCCAGCCGGGGCTGCCGGCCATGACCAGCGGATAGCGGGCTCGCAGCGCCTTGGGCAGGGCTTCGTAGGCGTCCAGCAGGCGATCAAGGTTTTTGCGCGGCTCGATGGTGCCGACATACAGGCTGTAGCCCTGCGCTTGCAAACCCCAGCGCGCCAGCACCGGGGCCAATGCAGCCGCGCTGTGCGGGCGAAAGGCCGGGTTGGCACCCAAGGCAATGGCGGTGATGCGCTCGGACGGATAAGCAAAGTGCGTGATCAGGTCTTGCCGGGCCGACTCGGACACGGTGATGACGTGGCTGGCGCGCGCCAAGCTGGCGGGCAGCATGCGCTGCATATAGTCGATGCGCGCTGGCGGGTGAAATTGGGGGTAGATGTGGTGCGAGAGGTCGTGCACCGTCGTGACGGTACGCCCCGGAAACGGCGGCAAAAAGAAGTTGGGCGAGTGGTAAATGGTGCCTTGCTCGCCGCGCAGGCGCAGGCGTTGCAGCGTCGGCATCAACAGACGAAAGGCTTGCACGGCGGCGCGGTTGCCGGCCAGTACGCTGCGCAGGCTGGGGCGCTGGTTCAGCGGCGCACGCTCGGCGCCTTGCAGGGTTTGCAGTGCTGTCCAGCGCCCGAGCGAAAAGTAGCGCACGCGCGCCATCTGCGGGTGCTCGGGCAAGCCGCGCGCCAGCTCCAGCGCGTAGCGGCCTATGCCGGTTAGCGGCGCGCTGATGCTGTCAGCGCCCAAAATCAGATCGATAGCCACAGGCGCGAGTGGCTCAGGGCGTGCCGCCAGCAGCGCGCCCATAGGTGTCCTCAAAGCGCACGATGTCGTCTTCGCCCAAGTAGCTGCCCGACTGCACCTCGATGATCTCCAGCGGCACTTTGCCGGGATTGGCCAAGCGGTGCACGTGGCCGAGCGGAATGAAAGTGGATTCGTTCTCACCCAGCAAAAAGGTGCGTTCGCCGTTGGTGACCTGCGCGGTGCCTTTGACCACCACCCAGTGTTCGGCGCGGTGGTGGTGCATTTGCTGGCTCAGGCTGGCGCCGGGGTTGACGACGATGCGCTTGACTTGAAAGCGGTCGCCGCCATCGATGCTGTCGTACCAACCCCAAGGGCGGTGGACTTTGCGGTGGGTGTGGGTCAGTTCGCGCCCTTGGGCTTTGAGCTGGGCGACGATGTGTTTGACGCTTTGGGTCTGCTGCTTGTCGGCAATCAGCACCGCATCCGCGGTTTCGATAACGACGATGTTGTGCAGGCCAACACCGGCAATGGTGCGGTGCTTGGACAAAAACAGCGAGTCGCTGCAGCCGTGCAGCACCGCATCGCCCACGGTGGCGTTGTTGTCGGCATCGCGCGGCAGTACGTCCCACAAAGCATCCCAAGCGCCAAGGTCGGACCAGCCGGCTTGCAGCGGCAATACGCAGGCGGGGATGTTCAGTTCAGCGCGCTGGGGCAGGCGCTCCATCACGGCGTAGTCAATCGAGTCGGACGGGCAGGCGACAAAGGCGTCGGCGTCGGGGCGGATGAAGTCCAGGTCGCGCACGGCGTGCTGCATGGCTTGCTCGCAGGCTTGCAAGATGTCGGGGCGGCAGGCCTTGATGGCGCGCAGCCAGACGCTGGCGCGCACCAGAAACAAGCCGCTGTTCCACAAATAGTCGCCGGCATCGATGTAGGCGCGGGCGGTGGCGGCGTCGGGTTTTTCGGCAAAGCTGGTGATGCTGTAGCCGCCGTGTGCCTGTGCGGTGCCGCGTTGGATGTAGCCGTAGCCGGTTTCGGGCCGATCAGCAACGATGCCGAAGGTGACCATGGCACCTTGCTCGGCAGCGGCTTGCGCTTGCAGCACGGCGGCGTGCAGGGCGGGGCGGTCGGTAACGATGTGATCCGCTGGCATGGCCAGCAGCAGCGGATCAGCGCCGTGCGTACTGTGGGTGCTGTGGGCGCTGGCTTGCAAAGCAGCCAAGGTGAGCGCTGGAGCGGTATTGCGCCCGCTAGGTTCGAGCACGATGGCCGGGTGGTGTACGCCGACGGCGGCCAGCTGGCTGGCGGCCAGAAAGCGGTGCTCCACATTGCACACGACGATGGGCGTGGCCGACAGGCCCGCGCTGGCGGGCAGGCCGTGCAGGCGCAGGGCAGTGTCTTGCAGCATGGTGTGCTCACCGGCCAGTGCCAAAAATTGCTTGGGGTAGGTCTCGCGCGACAGCGGCCACATACGCGTGCCAGAGCCGCCGCACAAAATCACGGGAACGAGGGGGGACGGAGGCGTGCTCATACTCATACTCATCATGTGGATGCTCGTGCTCATGGTGGGGGCTGCGTCTTGGCAGTGTCGGCTTCAAGCAACGCCAGGCGTTGGTTGAGGCGGCGCACGTCGCGTTCGATGCGGGTGTTGACCATGTCGCTGTGCAGCGCTTTGACCAGCAGCAGCGCCGAGGCCAATAGCAGCAGCAGCGCTGGCGGGTAGCTGATGCCGGCAATGTGCGCTAAGTGGTCAATCAGGCCCGGCCAAGCGCCCAGCACCGCGACAGCGCCCGCAACGATGGCCCAAAACAGGCCGTGCATTAAATACAGCCGGTCGCGCCGCACCAAAAGCAAGATCACAGCGGCCAAGGCCAGGCCCAGCAAAGTGGTAGTAAGTTGAAGTGGTGCCATGCGGGAAAGGGCGGCAAGGCCAGCCCAAAAAAGCAAAAAGCCAGAAAAACAGGCGCTGCACGGGCGTGCGCGAAAGGCTGCGATTGTATTCGCCAGCACTTGGCATCACCCCTGGGCCTTGAAATGCCAAAAATCGCCCTTATCATTAGCACTCAACGCCAGAGAGTGCTAGCAAGCACTGCCTGGCAAGCTTTTGTAATACAGCAACAGCAAACCCTTTTTTTGTACTTTAGGAGATCGCAATGAACCTTCGCCCCCTTGCAGACCGCGTGATTGTCAAGCGCATTGAAAGCGAAACCAAAACTGCTTCAGGCATCTACATCCCCGACAACGCCGCTGAAAAGCCAGACCAAGGCGAAGTGCTGGCCGTCGGCCCCGGCAAGAAGAACGACAAGGGCGAGCTGGGCGCAATGAGCGTCAAAGTCGGCGACCGCGTGCTGTTTGGCAAATACAGCGGCCAGACCGTCAAGGTCGATGGCGATGAGCTGTTGGTCATGAAAGAAGATGACTTGTTTGCCATCGTCGAAAAATAAGTTTTCACTATCAAATTTATAGCTATAAGCGCTTGCTACATAAGCGCTTTGCACGTATTTAACCATTATTTAGGAGCCACAACATGGCAGCAAAAGACGTAGTGTTCGGCGGCGCAGCCCGCGCACGCATGGTCGAAGGTGTGAATATTTTGGCCAACGCCGTCAAGACCACCTTGGGCCCTAAAGGCCGCAACGTGGTGCTGGAGCGCTCGTTCGGTGCCCCCACGGTGACCAAAGACGGCGTGTCTGTCGCCAAAGAAATCGAACTCAAAGACAAGCTGCAAAACATGGGCGCGCAGATGGTCAAGGAAGTCGCTTCCAAGACGTCCGACATCGCTGGCGACGGCACCACCACCGCCACCGTGCTGGCCCAAGCCATCGTGCGCGAAGGCATGAAGTACGTGGCCGCTGGCATGAACCCAATGGACTTGAAGCGCGG
>CAIRYF010000198.1 GCA_903882725.1 uncultured Simplicispira sp. | reverse complement strand
GGGCGCAACACGGCAATGTGGTCGGTGATGGTTTTGGCGTTGGCCGGGCCCACGCCAATGTTGACCATGGTGATGCCGCTGCCGTCCGGGCGCACCAAGTGGTAGGCCGGCATTTGCGGCAGGCGCGGCGGCGCGCTGCCCTGCGCGTCGCTGGCCGCCGCCGCCAGACCGGTGCGGCGGGTGATGACGTTGCCTGGCTCAACAAAGGCGATGTATTGGCTGTCTGGCTTGGCCATTTCGCTATGGCCTAAGCGTACAAATTCATCAATGTAGAACTGGTAATTGGTGAACAGCACAAAGTTTTGAAACCACTCGGGCAGCGTGCCGGTGTAGTGGCGCAGCCGGTGCAGCGAGTAGTCCACCCGGGGCGCGGTAAACAGCGCCAGCGGCTGCGCTTGGCCCGCGCGCGCGCGCCAAGTGCCGTTGGCAATGCCGTCGTCCATGGCGGCCAAATCGGGCAGGTCAAACACAGTGCGCATCAGCGCGCGCCGCTCTGGGGTCAGTGTCCCCTCGATGTGGTCGTCTTCGGTGAATGAGAAATGGATCGGGATGGGGTGGGTGCTGGTGCCAATCTCTAGATCGACTTGGTGGTTGGCCAGCAGCAGGCGAAACTGCTCGGCGTAATAGGCGCTGAACAGGTCGGGGCGGGTCAGTGTGGTTTCGTAACGCCCCGGCGGCCCTTCAACAAAACCATAGGCCAGCA
Organism: uncultured Simplicispira sp.; assembly: GCA_903882725.1. Lineage (GTDB taxonomy): Bacteria > Pseudomonadota > Gammaproteobacteria > Burkholderiales > Burkholderiaceae_C > Simplicispira. The sequence continues at coordinate 14,667 of CAIRYF010000198.1, read as the reverse complement.
ATGTGTCGGCGCGCGCTGTGCTGGTGGTTTGTAAGCGCACAAACGGATAAAACGCGCGCGCCGCTTGCGTCAGATCGCCACCAGCGGCAAAGCGCTGCATGGCAGCGCGCAGGTGGGCAATTTGCTGTTGGTAAATGCGCTGCACTTGGATCAGCGCCTCGGCGGCGTCGGTGTGGCGGGTGGGGGCAATAAAGTCAGGAATCTGAGGCATGGGCAACATTGTCCATGCCTTTAATGACAGCTTGCCCAGCGCGCAGGCCAGCTGCAACTCTCAACCAGCGGCACCTATCCACGCGGCTTGCTCGCCCCGTTGGCGCATACGCATCCAAGCGGTGGTCTGGGTGGCGTCCATGGGCAGCGACAAACCATGCCCCTGCCCCAAGTCGCAACCCAGGCTTTGCATCAGCGCTATTTGCTCGGGGGTTTCTACGCCTTCGGCCACGGTGAGCAGTTGCAGGCTGCGCCCCATTTGAATGATGGCGGTGACAATGGCCACGTCTTCGCTGCTGCCGGGCGTGTCCATGACAAACGAGCGGTCGATTTTGAGTTTGTCGATGGGGTAACGCTTAAGGTAAGACAGCGAGGAGTAGCCGGTACCAAAGTCATCAATCGAAATGCCCACCCCCAGCGCTTTGAGCGCGTGCAGCGTGGCCAGCCCCTGCGAGGCGTTGTGCATCAGCACCGATTCGGTCAGTTCAATGTCCAAATACTGCGGCTCTAGCCCGCTTTTTTGCAGTACCTCGGCAATATCGGCGGCAACGTCGCGCTGGCGAAACTCCAGCGCCGACAAATTGACCGCCACCGGCACAAAAGCCAAGCCTTGGGACTGCCAGACTTTGAGCTGGCGGCAAGCCTCTTGCAGTACCCAGCGGCCAATTGGCGTGATCAGGCCGCGCGACTCGGCAAAAGTGATGAATTCGTCCGGCCCAACCAAGCCGCGCTCAGGGTGTTGCCAGCGCACCAAGGCCTCAAAACCGGCCAATGAGCCGTCGTGAAGATGCAGCTGCGGCTGGTAGTGCAGCACAAAATCGCCCTGCGTAATGGCGGCGCGCAGCAAGCGCTCTTTGCGCAGCACCTCGGTGGCGCGTCCGGCCATATCGGGGGCATAAAACTGCCGGTTGGCACGGCCACTGTCTTTGGCGTGGTACATGGCCGCGTCAGCATTGCGCAGCAGCTCCAGCGCTTCTAGCCCGTCGTCGGGGTACATACCGATGCCAATGGAGGGCGACAGGGTCAGCGGCGTATTGTCCAAGGTGACGGACTGGCAGACTGCCAAAATTACTTTGTCGGCCACCACTGCCGCATTTTCGCGGCTGTGTAGTTGTGTCAGCACGATGACAAATTTATCGCCGTTCAAGCGGGCCACGATGTCTTCGTCACGCACAGTGGCGCGCAAGCGCCGGGCAATTTCGCACAACAGCTGATCTCCCGTGGAATGGCCAAGGGAGTCGTTGACGGTCTTGAAATGATCCAGGTCGATATACAGCACCGCCGCTTGGGTGCGCTCTCGCTGCGCTTGGGCCAAGGCGGTGTCGAGCAAATCCATCAAATGGCGGCGATTAGGCAATTGTGTGAGGGCATCGTGCAGTTGCAAGAAGGCTTCACGCTGCTGCGCCTTTTTGCGCTGGGTGATGTCGCGCAGCACCACGATGCGGTAGCTGGCGTCCTGCTCGGGCATGGTTTTGCCCACTATTTCGACCGGCACCTCGTGCCCGTCCTTGTGCCTGATAGCGGCCTCGTACAGATATTCGCCGCCGTAGCGGGCATATTCCCGAATAGACGGCTGAAAGCGCTGAGGCAGCAGGTCATAGACACTGGTGCCAACCATTTGTGCCAGCGTGTAGCCGGTCAAATTTTGCAGCGCAACATTGCCATCCATCAGAACGCCCGAGCGATGAAACAAAATAGCTTCGCCGGTAGCAGCAGCAAATTTACGCAGGCGATCTTCGCTGTCTTGCACCGCACGTTCGGCCAGCCACTGCCCGGTGCGGTCATGCACCAGCACCAGCCAGCCCAAGAGGCTGCCTGTTGCATCGCAGTGTGCGCGCAGTTGGATATGGCTTTTGCGCAGATTGCCGCAGGGCGAAGGCTGATCGCACTGGCCGCTGATGAGGCTGTGCTGCGGCTGGTGCGCCAAGGGTTCACGCACAGCGCTCCAAGCACTGTCGCCCAGCACTTGCGCCATGGTTTTACCCAGCACAGATTGCACCGTGCCACCGTTGTAGTTGGCCAACAAAGCATTGGCCCACAAACAACGCAGTGTGTGGGCCTCAAAGTAACCCACGCCCTCGGGCAGTGCTTTGGCAAGCAGTTGCAGCAACTCTTGTGGATCCCAAGCTGCGCTGGAATGCCCGGCGTCAGTGGCAAGGGCGGTCTCAGATATATCGGGCATATAAAGCGTCTGCGTCATTTTTTGCAACCGGTGTATCCACTTTGGCAGGAGGCTGAAGTGTTTACGCTACGTTACGCTTTAATTCTTGCATGAAGCTAACGGGCATTGCAGGCCGCGCTGTTATGGAATGGCCATCTTGCGGTATAGCGTTTGCCGACTGATGCCCAGTTGCCGCGCTGCAGCAGACCAATTGCCTTGGGTGTCTTGCAGCGCTTGCTCCATCGCCGCGCGTGACATATCGGCTAGTTTTTGCCCAGCCCGTGGCACGGATGAAGCCGCCACCGGTGCGCGCGCCGCTGCCTGTGCGACCCTGCCACACCGATCGGTGCTTTGCAGATCGGCTTGCAAGTCGTCGGGCAGATGCTGCCAGTCCAAGCAAGGGTCTTCGGGATTGCGCAGCGCCAGTGCCGTGCGCAGGGCGTTGGCGTATTGGCGCAAATTTCCCGGCCAGTGGTAGGCCGCTAGGCGTGCCTGCAGCGCGGCACTCGGTGCCAAATGGGGCGCAGCACCCAGTGTGTGCAGTATTTGTGCCGTCAGGGCCGCAAAGTCGCTGCGCGCGCGCAGGGGCGGCAGGTGCAGCGTCAGGCCATTCAGCCGGTAATACAAATCGCTGCGAAAGCGCCCCGCCTCGGCGGCTTCGCGCAGTGGCTGGTGCGTGGCACAAATGAGGGCAAAGTCCACCGCCACAGCCTGCCCACTGCCCAGCGGCGTCACTTGGCGCTCTTGCAGCACCCGCAGCAAGCGCGTTTGCAGTGCCAACGGCATATCGCCAATTTCGTCAAGAAACAAGGTGCCACCATTGGCTTCGCGCAAGCGCCCAGCGCTGCCTTGTTTACTGGCCCCCGAAAAGGCACCGGCGATGTAGCCAAACAGCTCGGCTTCGATCAGGTGCTCAGGAATGGCAGCGCAGTTGATAGCAATAAATGGCTGGCTGCGCCGCTGCGAGCTGTCGTGTACGGCGCGTGCAAACAGCTCTTTGCCAACGCCCGACTCGCCTTGGATCAGCAGCGCAATGCCTTTGTTCGCGACGCGGCGGGCCTTGTCGCTGGCGCTGCGCCAAGCGGCATCGCCAGTATCTAACTCTGCCAAGGCATCGGATGCCAAGGCGGGCGTGGAGGTGGGTTTGGACGCAGACCCGACCAGTGCTGGCACGGCGCGTCTGTGCCAGGTCTGCGCCCACGGCTGCTGGGTGCGTGCTAGGGCGTGCAGGGTGCAGCCATTGCGAGCGTGCAGCACCAGCGGTGCCCGCGGTGCGAACGGTGTGGGTGCGCGTTGGTGGATGTGTGCCAGCAAGGCATCCATGGAAATGTCCAGCACCCGATCTAGCGGCGTGGCGTGCAAGTCGGCGTGGGTCAGTCCCAGCAGCGCCAAGCCTTGGCGGTTAGCACCCACAATCCAGCCGTCGGGCGACAGCGCCAGCAAACCTTCTGCCACGGTGTCAATACCGTGCGGGCGCGGGTGCAGATGCAGCTGTATCGGAGCTGGGCAGGCACAGGTGAACAGGCGGTTTTCAATCATCCGCGCCGCAGTGTTGACCAAGCTCAAAGTGTGCGCATGGTGGCTGCGCCGATCGCCCGAGATGTCAATAACACCCAGCAACTCACCGTTGGCAGACACAATCGGCGCTGCAGCACAGGTCAGGATGTCGTTGTGCTCTAGGTAATGTTCAGCGCCGTGGATTTCAACCTCACACGCTTCTGCCAGCGCTGTGCCTATCGCGTTGGTGCCCCGGTCTTGCTCGTGCCAACTGGCCCCGGTGGTCAGCGCCACCCGCTCGGCCTTACTGACAAAACCGGTGTCGCCCAAGGTGTGCATCAGCACGCCATGGCGGTCAGCCAACACCACGATGCTGTGGCTGTGGCGCACCTGCTCAAACAAGTATTCCATCACGGGCTGGGAATGGTCGATCAGATCGCGGTTGCGGGCCCGGGTCTGGGCCAACTCGATGCCCGCAAAGTGGCGCGCATGGCCGCTGGTGCCCGACGGCTGCAAGCCGGCATTCATGCTGCGCTGCCAAGAATGCACCAAACGCTCGTGTACCGCCCCGGCGGGCGGTGCGCGTCCGTCAAGCAGCTGCAAACGTGCATGGCGCAAAGCGAGTGCGGACACCGGGGGATGCGTGCGGGGCATGGGTTTGTCTCCTGCGGCGGTGGGTTGGCCTGTTTGGTGCCAGTGTAGGACGCAGCCGCGTGATCAGGGTATTTACTGAGGTGGTTTGGCTGTGTGTCAGGCGTGTGCGGGCCGACCTGTTGCAGGGCGGGGCAACTGTTCCAGATTGGAACGTCCACACGCCACGCGGCTGCGCCCAGCACCCGCCCGCAGCAGCCGACCAGTCGCCGTCCTAGGTGTTGCAAATATGCCGGATGCATTAAAAATAAATGTTATGAATCAATGGCTTATAGCCTTAATGTGATTTTTTGAGGACGCCGACGCGCCAAAACGCCAAAACGGCGCAACTTGGCACGACTCTTGATAGCACTACCAATACCGGCCCTGTGCAGGGCAGGTATCCATAACTACTTTCAGGAGACAAGGCACATGATTTACGCAGCCCCCGGCGCCACAGGCGCGACAGTGAACTTCAAGACGCAGTACAACAACTTCATTGGCGGCCAGTGGGTGGCACCGGTGGGCGGTCAGTATTTCGACGTCATTACGCCCATCAACGGACAGATCTACACCCAGGCTGCACGCTCTACCGCGCCCGATATTGAGCTGGCACTGGATGCTGCCCACGCGGCTGCCGAGGCGTGGGGCAAAACCTCGGCCACTGAGCGATCCAATGTGCTGCTCAAAATCGCCGACCGCATGGAGGCCCACTTAGAGTATTTGGCCTATGCCGAAACGGTAGACAACGGCAAGCCCATCCGTGAGACGCTGAACGCCGACATTCCGCTGGCCATCGATCACTTTCGCTACTTTGCCGGTGTGGTGCGCGCGCAAGAAGGTGGCATCAGCGAGATCGACCAGAACACCATGGCCTACCACTACTACGAGCCCCTCGGCGTGGTAGGCCAGATTATTCCGTGGAACTTTCCTATCTTGATGGCCGCTTGGAAGCTGTCTCCCGCGCTGGCAGCGGGCAACTGTGTGGTGCTCAAGCCAGCAGAATCGACCCCCATCAGCATCTTGCTGCTGGCCGAGCTGATTGGTGACCTGCTGCCACCGGGCGTGCTCAATATCGTCAACGGCTTTGGCCGTGAAGCCGGTATGCCGCTGGCCAGCAGTCAGCGCATTGCCAAAATCGCCTTTACCGGCAGCACCAACACTGGCCGTGTGATTGCCCAAGCGGCTGCCAACAACCTGATTCCGGCCACGTTGGAGTTGGGCGGCAAATCACCCAACATCTTCTTTGCCGACATCATGGACAAGGACGATGCCTTTTTAGACAAGGCCATCGAAGGACTGGTGCTGTTTGCCTTCAACCAGGGCGAGGTGTGTACCTGCCCATCGCGCGCGCTGATCCAAGAGTCCATTTACGACCGCTTCATGGAGCGTGTACTCCAGCGCGTGGCCGCTATCAAGCAGGGTAACCCGCTCGATACTGACACCATGATCGGTGCGCAGGCATCCAAAGAGCAGCTGACCAAAATCTTGTCGTATTTGGAATTAGGCCAACAAGAAGGCGCACAGGTGCTGGCCGGTGGCGCGCAAGCCCTACAAGCAGATGACTTGGCAGGCGGCTACTACGTACAACCAACGCTGTTCAAGGGCCACAACAAGATGCGCATCTTCCAAGAAGAAATTTTTGGCCCAGTGCTGGCCGTGACCACCTTCAAAGACGAGGCCGAGGCGCTGGAGATTGCCAACGACACGTTGTACGGCTTGGGCGCAGGCGTGTGGAGCCGCAACGGCAACGTCGCCTACCGCATGGGCCGCGCCATCAAGGCTGGGCGCGTGTGGACCAACTGCTACCACGCCTACCCGGCGCACGCCGCTTTTGGTGGCTACAAAGAATCCGGCCTGGGCCGTGAAAACCACAAGATGGCATTGGGCCACTACCAACAAACCAAAAATTTGCTGGTCAGCTACGACGAAAACAAGCTTGGCTTCTTCTGAGCACAGCGTGCAGCACGCATTGATCGCCCCCTCTTGCCGTTTATTTTCGTATTGGCTCCCCCCCCCTGCTGGCCACCAATGCTTTAGCGGATGCCTGCGGCTTTACCAACCCGCGCATCGCAACGCAGGCCGATATTGAAGGCATCTTTCAGGGTGCCATGGCGTAATCCGCCAACTAACAACGCGCCAATAACGCACGCACCAAGTTAGCGTTTAATCCAGTCTGGCACCTTAAAGCGCACGATGGCCAAATAGGCCGCCACGTAACTGATACCAAACAGCGCACAAAACGCTATCAGCGCGCCGGTATTGCGCCAAAACAGCACGGCGGGCACGACAGTCAGCATGGTGAAGGCCCACAAATACGGCGAAGTGCGGTTGTTGCGCATCAGCATTTGTTGGGCCTCATCGTCGCCATGAAACACGCTGCGCACAATGCGCCGGTAAATCAACTGGTGTAAATGCAACGCATCGGCCATGCCAGGCGAGTCCCCCCGGGCCAGCTTGCGGTAAATAGAAAACAGCGTCTCCCACACCGGATAAATCAACAGCAGCAGTGGGAACCATGGCGACACATCGGGATTGCGCTGCACCAGAGAAATACTGGCCAGCGCAATCACTACGCCCCAAATGTAGGCACCGCCATCGCCCGCAAACAGCATTCCGCGCGGGTAGTTCCACACTAAAAATCCGCCTGTGGCCGCTGCGGTACACACCAGCAGCGTAGCCAGCGCCCGGTCGCCCACTTGCAGCGCCACGTGCGCCATCGCCAAGCAAACAATCAGCGCCACCATGCCTGCCAAGCCGTTGTAGCCGTCAATAATGTTGAAGGCGTGCGGCAAACCAGCCACTGCCAGCAGCACAATGCCCCAGCCCAACCAAGGCGCGGCCAACAGCAATGCGTCGAACCACGGCCAGCCCAAGCGCGGCACAGTCATATCCAACAGCAGCACCGCCAACACCCCCGACAAAGCGGTCAGGCCCAAGCGGTAATAGACCTTCAGACGCTGGGTCATATCTTCGGCAATGCCGCCCACAGCGGCGGGCAACAACACCATCAACCAGCCGCCGACCCAAGCGCCTAAATTGACCGATCCTGGGTCGCCCAGCGCCGTTTGCACCATGCCCAGCGACCAACTGCAGGCCAAGCCCAGCAACAAAGCTGCGCCGCCAAGGCGGGGAATATCGCCCTCGTGAAAGCGCTGCGGCATTGCATCGGCATATTTGGCCGCGTGCCCGCGCGCCCAGCGCACCACGCCGCCAGCGGCCAGCGCCGCCACCACAAACGCCACCACCGACAACCACATCATTGGGAAGCACCCCTCGCCCCAGCGCGCTGCGCCTGTTCGCGGCACAGTTGACGCGCTTGGCGGTACACCGGCGAGCACCACAAGCGCAGCAAACTGCCGATATGCCAGCGCAAATGCGCCCAGCGCTGGTGGCTGGCGCGTTGGCCGCTGTGCTCTATCTGCGCTGGTGCGCGCACCAGCGCCAGCCCGGCCAAACGCACGCGCAAACATAAATCTACGTCTTCGCAATACATGAAATAAGACTCGTCAAACCCGCCCAGCGCCTGCCACACCGGCTGTGGCAGCACCAGACACGCTGCATTTACCCAATCGACCCGCAGCTCGCGCCGCCCCAGCGCCCGACGGTGCCACAGCGCTTGCGGCGTCGGCAACTCGCGCTCGCTGTCTTGCAAGCGCCCTTGCGCATCGACTTGCAGCGGATAAGCACAACCCGCGCCCGGCGCTGCCGCTGCCTGCACCAGCGCGGCGAAAGGATCGCCACTGGCCAGCACCACATCTGGGTTCAGCACGCAAACAAAAGGCTCGACCGCCCCCGCCAATGCGCAGTTATGGTTGGTGCCAAAGCCTCTCGGTTGGATGTTACGGATGATTTGCAACACAAACGGCCAGCCCTCTGGCGGCGGCAGTGGATCGGGCTCGGGCACGTTCAAAGTCAACACCACCCGGCGCACCCCGCTGGCAGCGGCTTGCAACCCGCTGGCCAAAGCCGACAGCAACGGCTGCACCATCGGGCCGTGCCCGTGGCTGACCACGGAAACCACTACCGCGCCCGAAGATGTGTCAGAGAATGTCATGAAGGGCGCTATTGTCGCCGCTAGCGCCAAGCTACACGACCCGCTAGCGGCCCAGACCCGCCGTCATAATTCAGGGGATGACGCATTCAATTGAGGACCTGCACGTATATCTGCGCAACATCAGCGAGGATGAGCGCACCTCGCTCTCGGTGCTGGCAGATTTAATTCCCCCCCAGTCGCGCGTGCTGGACTTGGGCTGCGGTAGCGGCGCTCTAGGCCAATATCTGCGGCACACCAAAGGCTGTAGTGTCGATGGCGTCACGCTGAACGAAGCCGAAGCCGCCCACGCCCGCCCGCACTACCAGCACGTGGTGGTCGATAACCTAGAAACCTGCGACTTGCTGGCCGCCTTTGCCGACCAACGCTACAACGCCATCGTCTGCGCCGACGTGCTAGAGCACCTCAGCCGCCCCGAGCGCATTCTGGCCGCCTGCCGCGAACTGCTCACACCCGACGGCCAGCTGCTGATATCGGTGCCCAACGCCGCTTATTGCGGATTGATTGCCGAGCTGCTGCAAGGCGAGTTTCGCTACCGTGAAGAAGGTCTGCTCGATCGCACCCATCTGCGCTTTTTTACCCGCCAGTCATTGACACGCTTTTTGGGTGAACAGCGCTGGGCTATCGACGCCATCAACACCATTCAGCGCGAACTGCCCGAGTCTGAATTTGAAGTCGCCTTTGACAGCCTACCGCCCGCTGCCGCGCGCCACCTGCTGGGCGCGCCCGACGCGCTGACCTACCAGTTCATCACCGTTGCGCGCCCTGTCGCCGACATACAAGCCGCCCTGCCCGCGCCCACCTTGGCGACACCGGCCCAAGCGCGCTTCACAGCACAGCTGTATTTGGGCTACGCCGACCAATATGCCAGTCAATACCCCGGCCAGTACGCCGAAAACTGCAAGCTGACCACCACCGGCATCATCGGCAAAGAGCGCCAAACCCTGCGCTTTACGTTGCCGCCGCACAACGCGCCGCTGACCCGTCTGCGCCTAGATCCGGCCGACCGGCCTGGTTTTTTGCACCTCTATCGCCTTATGCTGCGCACGCCAGACGGCGCACCGGCTTGGCAGTGGCCGTCTGATGTTGAACCATACGGACTGCTGGCAGACACACCACACCAGCAAATCGCTTGGCGAATGCCTTTGGCAGCTCTGTCCGATGCCACCTTGCTGCTACTTACCGGCGACGATCCGTGGTTTGAACTGCCGATAGCGCCCAACACCCTGAGCTACAGCACCCAGCACGGTGCCAGCTTAGAGATTGAACTCGGCTGGCCCATGTCGGCGGACTACTTGGCCTTGTCCAGCACCGTGTACCCGCTGCAACAGCGCATTGCAAACATGAAAAACAGCGCGCGCAACACGCAAACGCAATTGCAACAGACGCAAGAACAGTTGCAGCAAGCGCAAAAACAACTGCAACAAACGCAGGGACAGCTGCAACACCAGTTGCAACACCAGCTGCAACGCACGCAAACCCTGCTGCATACCGCACAACACCGCAATACCGCACTAGAAGAAAGCACGACCACCCTGACGCGCCAGCGTGCCGAGTTGCAGCGCAGCACAGCGCAACTGCAGCGCGAATTTGACCAACTGGCGCAGCATTTGCGCACCATCGAAGCCTCGACCGTGTTTCGCGCCACCCGCCCCCTCGTACACACCAAAATGGCTATCGACCGCCTGCTGGGTCGGGGCACACACCACCAAAATACTGCCACCCACACCACCGCTGTGCCCACACCCATTGCCCCCACACCGCACCCGGTGGACATCATCGTGCCCATTTACCGGGGCTTGGCTGATACCCAGCTGTGCATCAACTCGGTGCTGGCCAGCGCCTGCGCCACGCCTTACCGACTGATTGCCATCAACGATGCCAGCCCCGAGCCCGAGATCACCGAGTGGCTGCGCACGCGCGCTGCGCAAGACAGCCGCATCACCTTACTAGAGAACCCCGACAACCTCGGCTTTGTCGGCACCGTCAACCGGGGCATGGCGCTGTCTGGCAGCAACGACGTGCTGCTGCTCAACAGCGACACCCAAGTCGCCAACAACTGGCTCGACCGCATCCACCGCGCAGCCTACAGCGACAGCCGCATCGCCTCAGTCACGCCGCTGTCCAACAACGCCACCATTTGCAGCTACCCCCAGTTTTGCAAGGACAACGCACTGCCCGCTGGCTACAACAGCGCCCAACTCGATGCCCTGTGCGCGCAAACCAACCCCGCAGCTGCCGTGGATGTACCGACTGGCGTCGGTTTTTGTATGTACATCCGGCGCGACTGCTTGGCACAAGTAGGCCTGTTTGACACCGCCAACTTTGGCAAGGGCTACGGCGAAGAAAACGATTTTTGCCAACGCGCCCACCAAGCGGGCTGGCGCAACCTGCACCTGCTCGACACCTTTGTATTGCACACCGGCGGCGTCAGCTTTGGCGACAGCAAAAGCCCGCGCGAAAAAGCTGCCATGGAAACCCTGCGCCGCCTGCACCCACTGTACGAGCGCGATGTGATGGCCTTTGTGCAGGCCGATCCAGCTCGGCCCTACCGGCTGGCACTGGACTTGGCGCGCATCGCCCAGGCCCACCTGCCAGTGGTGCTGGCCGTGCTGCACGACCGCGCCGGTGGCACCCGGCGCCATATCCAAGAACTGGCGCAGCACCTGCACGCACACGCCAGTATGCTGACCCTGACACCTGCCCCTGGCTACAGCGTCAGCCTGCGTATGGCGGGCGCACAAGAAGGCTTTGAACTGGTGTTTCGCTTGGCCGACCAATACCAAGACCTGCTGCACGCACTGCGCCACATCGGTGTGCGCCACCTGCACTACCACCATCTGCTAGGCCACAGCCCGCTGGTGTTGGAGTTGCCGCAGCAACTGGGCTTGACCTACGACTTCACCGCGCACGACTTTTACAGCTATTGCACCCACATCTCGCTGACGGGCAACGACAACCGCTACGCCATCGAGCCCGCACCCGGACAATGCGGCTGCTGCCAGCCACAGGACGCAGCACCCAGCGGCGGCGGCACCGTGGCCGACTGGCGCCAGCGCAACCAGCGCTTTTTGACCGGCGCGCGCCAAGTGCTGGCCCCCAGCCACGACACCGCCCAGCGCATTGCCGCTTTTGCCCCCAGCGCGCGCGTGCGCGTGGTGGCGCACACCGACATGAGCGCCTACTTGGCCGAGCACCCCGCCCTGCACGGCAGCTTGCCAACCCCCGCGCCGCAGCCCCACAGCGGCGCGCTTAAAGTAGTGGTGCTGGGCGCACTGAGCGCCATCAAAGGCGCAGACTTACTTGAAGCCGTGGCGCAAGAAGCGGCGCGGTGCGGCGCAGCGGTCGAATTTCATTTGCTGGGCTACGGCTACCGCCACCTGCAAACCCAGCCCCGCGCCCAGCTGACGGTACACGGCGCTTATGAAGAGGCCGACCTAGCGCGCCTGCTGCAATGGCTGCAGCCCGACTTGGCTTGGTTTCCGGCGCAATGGCCCGAAACCTACAGCTACACCCTCAGCGCCTGCCTGCAAATTGGCCTGCCCGTGCTGGCTCCCGACTTGGGTGCCTTTGCCGAACGCTTGGCCGAACGCCCGTGGAGCTGGATACACCGCTGGGACGCATCCCCCAAAGAATGGCTGGACACCTTGGTCAGCCTGCGCGACACCCACTTCAGCACCGGACAAGCACCGGCGCTGATACCGGTGCCGGACACTATCCGCAGCGCAGCAGACGCCGCCTCTGAGAGCTGGAGCTACCGCAGCGACTACGTGACCCCACTGCCAGCCGTCAGCACCGAAGCCGCCACGCCGTTGGCACTGGCTTTTCTGAGCGCGCACCAAGCCACAGCCCCCAGCGCCATCGGCACCAAGTCGCTGCTGCTGAGCACCGTAGTACGCCTGCGCTCACTGCCATTGCTGCGCGGCGTGGCCCAGCGCATCCCGCAACACTGGCAAACGCGGGTTAAAAACTGGCTGAGTGCTTAAACACGCGTTCGCGCGCCGTGTCGTAAAACTTGCTCAAACTGCCAGCTTGAACCGCTCGTCATTCGCCAAATCGACAAGAACCTGCGGGCTTTTTTGAGCGATGGCAATCAGCGCCTTTGCCGCTCCGGTGGGCTGGCGACGCCCTTGCTCCCAACCTTGGAGCGTCCTGATAGAAACGCCAAGCAAGGCTGCAAATTGCGACTGCGATAGGCCCGAGCCCTTGCGAGCAGCAATGACCGGGGAGTAAACGACAGAGGTTTTTCCTGCCGCCATTTGGCGCGCAGATGCGATCAACTCGGCCTCTAGGTCGCGGCTTGCTTCCCAATCCACCAGTTCGGCATCAGTCATCGGCTTGGAGACTTTTTTCGACCGCATTGCGTAACTCCTTCAAGGTAGATGCTTTGAGCGCGTCTAGCTTGCTCTTGGCGTACATGATCAATAAAACGACCTCTCCGGCCTCGGTGCGCGCGAAATAAATCACCCGTACACCACCAGATTTGCCAGAGCCGGCGCGTGTCCAGCGGATTTTGCGAACCCCGCCAGATTGCGCGACCACATCCCCCGCCTCGTGGTTCTGCGCTATGTATGCACAGAACTCGCCGCGCTCTTCTTCCGTCCAGTAGTGAGGCCATGTGCGCTGAAAGAGAGGCGTTTCGACGACTGTGAGCATGGAACAATCATACTTCAATGAAGTATGAATAATGCGATGGCACCCTGGAGCTGGTTGATAAGTGTGCAGTGTCGCTATCAAAAAAGTGAGCTGATACCGCACGTAAACAAACAATTCCAAGGTGTTTTAACCTTGAAAGCCTTTAAATACGTGCGGTTGCAGCTCACTTTTTAATCTCTGCGTTTTCAAGAGCGGCTGCGCAGCCAGCGCTGGGCGGCGCGCATACAGGGCTGCTCCACGCCAAACCACGACAGCGCCGCCAGCAGCAGCACCACTGCCAGCGACAACAACAAGCACACCGCCAACGACCAGCCCTGCGCCAAGCACAGCGCCGTCATCGCTTGCTGAACCGGAAAGGCGTAGATATATACGCCGTAAGACAAGTCGATGCCGCCACGGTGTGCGCTGGCTGGATTGGCTGCCAGCCCGGCGTGCGCCAGATAAAATGTGCCGCACACCATCAACACCCACACCGCCAGTTGGCGCAGCAGCGCCGAATCCAAAAGCAGCGCGCCCGCCAGTGCCAACAACGCCGCTGCCGCCATCCAGCGCCGTGGCCGCACGGTGTAAGCGGCCAAGGTGCTGCCGGCAAAAAACGGCACACCAAAGCCGCAAAAATCGCCCCAGCGAAACACTTCAGCCAGTGGCCCGTCGGCAGCTTCCAGCGCTGCGTCCCAGCCCGCCCAGCGTGCCAACGGCCACAAACCGACCAGCACCAAAGCCGTCGCCGGATACACCCAGCGGCGCCCGCGCAAAACCAACGACAGCGCCGACAACACGGCGTACATGGCCAGCTCGTAGCGAATCGTCCACAGCGAACCATTCACCGCGCGCGCAAACGGATTGGACTCAAACACCCCCGGCAAAGTCTGCACCGTGGCCAAGCCGGCGGCGTTGTTGAGCAAATTGAGCCACGTCCCCGGCGCTTGCCAATAAGCAGCCGACGACAGCGTCGTCACCGCCCAGCCCAGCACAAACACCGAAAACACCACCGCCACCACCAGCCCCGGAAACACCCGTGCCAGCCGCTTGACCCAAAACGCCCCAAGTGCAGGTTCACGCCGCCAGCTTTGGCAGACCAGATAGCCGCTGACAAAGAAAAACACGTACACCGCCAGCGAACCCAAGCTGTGCCCAACAAACGGCACTGGTAGGTGCAAGCGGTATAAAAAATCGCCGTGCGCAAACAGCACGGCCAGTGCGGCGGCAAGCCTTATCAGGTCGAAGCGATTGGGCATGGGATGAAAAATGTTGTTCTATGGACTGTGCGCAAAAACCACAATCTGTACGACAAGATGCCTCGGTGCTACAGCAAACCAAGCCCGTGTCATGGCATTTGGATTAAACTTCGCCGACTCCGCCCCGGAGCACTGGCTTTTGCCGTGTACTGCCTTTTTGAGGGCTCTCAGCATAGAATGTTGTTTTTTCGGAACAGCAGCTTTTCAGAGAGAGAACGGGC
>CAIRYF010000197.1 GCA_903882725.1 uncultured Simplicispira sp. | reverse complement strand
GTCATCGCCCAACTGCTCAGTGGCGTAGAGGCCGTGCAAGGCCAACAAGGCGAGGGCGAGCGTGCCTCCGGCGTGGTCAAGATGGCGCAAGCGCTCAATACCTACGGCCAGTATTTTGAGCACGCTGGCTGGAAAGCCATCGCCGTGCCCCATTGAGAAGCTAACGCGCTAGAGCAGCGCTAGGCCAGAGCGGGCCAGAGCGGCGATACTTTGCGCCATCTGCCACTGTCCGCCATCGACGCGTCGATATTTGTTCTATGCAACGCTCTGATTTCCGCTGTCTCCACCGCCTGCGCGTGCGCTGGGCCGAAGTCGATATGCAAAAAGTAGTCTTTAACGCGCACTACTTGGCCTATTTGGACATCGCCCTGATGGACTACTGGCGCGCGCTGGCGCTGCCCTACGAGGACAGCATGGCGGTGCTGGGCGGCGAGATGCTGGTCAAAAAAGCCACGATCCAATACCACGCCTCGGCGCGGCTGGACGATGTGCTCGACGTTGGCCTGCGCTGTGAGCGCGTTGGCAACACATCGGTGCGCTTTGCGGCCGGTATTTTTCGCGGAGCCACGCTGCTGGCTTCGGGCGAGTTGATATACGTGTTTGCCGACGTGGCCAGCCAAAGCGCGCGCCCGGTGCCGCCAACGCTGCGCGCTATGTTCGAGCAGTTTGAAGCCGGCGGCGCTTTGGCCGAAGTGAGCACTGGCAGCTGGAGCGCTCTGCGCCAAGACGCCACTGGGCTGCGCACCGCCGTGTTTGTGCAAGAGCAGGGCATTGACCCGGCGCTAGAGCTTGATGCACTGGACGCCACTGCCCTTCACGCCGTGCTCTACAACCGCATGGGAATGCCCATTGCCACCGGGCGCGTGGTGCAAAGCGCCCCCGGTATCAGCCGCATTGGCCGCATGGCTGTCCACAGCGCTTTGCGCGGCACTGGCTGGGGACGCCAGCTGCTCGATACGCTGGTGCAAGCGGCACGCGCCCGAGGCGACAGCCAAGTGCAGCTGCACGCCCAGTGCAGTGCCCAAGGCTTCTACGCGGCGGCGGGTTTTGCTGTGTGCGGCGCGGTGTATGAAGAAGCTGGCATCGCGCACATCACCATGGTGCGGGGGCTGCTTTGAGCCCGATTGGGTGCTCACGCGCGAGCAGCCGCCTAGTTAGGGTAAAAATTGGCCTCTAGCCCAATACCAGCTTGCGCTAGTAGCTATCAATTTAGATGGTTTTTTACACATCTTCCAGCAGCGCATAAGGCAAGCTGCCCAGCGTCAAGAGCGGCCCATCGGCCGCGCCGACGTGCAGGGCGGTGCCTTCGGCGGCGCTGATTTGCAGCACCACCAGCGCATCCCAGCCGCCGGCTGGGTGGGCAGCGGTTTGCAGCACGCTGCCGCAGGGCTGATCGGGCTCGCCTGGCGTGAACACCTCGGCGCCCACTTCCAGCGCCACCGCCGCGTGTGCCAAATAGGTGCGCCGCTTGATGGCACCGCGAAACTGGCTGCGCGCCACCACTTCTTGGCCGGGGTAGCAGCCTTTTTTGAAGCTGACACCGCCAACCGATTCGTAGTTGAGCATTTGCGGCACCAAGGCATCGACCAGCGGCGCGCTCAGGGTGGCAATGCCGCTTTGCACCTCGCCCCAAGCCCACAGCACCGGGTCTAGTGCGGGGCCAGCGGGGGCGGGCTGCGCCGCCGGGGCCAACCACAGCGCGCGCGGCTGGCCACAGGCGGGCGGTAGGTGGATGAGGCTTGCAGCATCAAAATCAGCTTTGGCCCAAGCGGGCTGTGCGCTTGCAGCTATCGAAAGCAGAGTGTTGCCGGCGATGCCGTACAGCGCAAACTCGTCGCTGGCGTCGCTCAGTTTGGCTTTGGCGCGCATGACAAACATGGACAAACGCTTGAGCGTGGCGGCCAGCAGGTCGCGGCTACAGATCAGCAAAATCTCGCTGGGGCTGCGTTTGAAGCCGATAAAGCTGGCCTGCATCCGGCCTTTGGCCGATAAAAATGCCGCCAAGCGCGCCTCGTTCAGGCCCAGCAGGACAAAGTCTTGGGTTAACTGGCCGTGCAAAAATTTGGCCGCGTCGTCTCCCTCGGCGCGGATGACGCCAAGGTGGTTTAGGGGGGCAATGCCGTCAAGGTTCGAAGTCATGGCTGAATTATGATGCCCGCTCCCTCATTGATAGGCTGGCATGGTTGTGTTGCGTTTGCTGTCTTGGTTGTTGTTTTTGGCTTTGGCGCTGGGCGGCGCGGCGGTGTGGTGGGTGCATACCCCCATGCCCTTGCGCGGCGGCAACGCCAGCGCTGCGCTGGAGCTGGAGATTGAGCCCGGCACCTCGCCCAAAGCGGTGGCGCGCAGTGTCGAAATGGCCGGTGTGCGCGTCGATGCGCGGCTGCTGTATGCGTGGTTTCGCGTCTCGGGCTTAGACCGGCGCATCAAAGCCGGTAACTACGAAATCCCCCCCGGCACCACGCCGTATGCCCTGCTGCAAAAGCTGGTGCAGGGTGAAGAAAGCCTGCAAGTGCTGACGCTGGTCGAGGGCTGGAATTTTCGCCAAGTGCGCGCGGCACTGGCGCGCGAAGACGGCATCAAGCACGACAGCGCCGCGCTGTCAGACGCCGACCTGATGGCGCGCCTAGAGCGCCCCGGCGTGGCCCCCGAGGGGCGCTTTTTTCCCGACACCTACACCTACGCCAAAGGCAGCAGCGACCTAGCGGTGCTGCGCCGCGCGCTGCACGCGATGGATCGCCGCTTAGAGGCCGCCTGGAGCCAGCGCGCCAGC
>CAIRYF010000196.1 GCA_903882725.1 uncultured Simplicispira sp. | reverse complement strand
GGCCGTGGAGTCTAAGGCATGGCCTGCTGCCAGAGTGTAAGCAGTATCAAATCAATAGCTGCTAGCGCTTGCTGCATAAGGGCTAGAGGCTGTTTTTATTGTTATTGCTGTTATTTAGGGCAATAACAGCCCGTCCATACCGGTCAGGCCAAAAAAGTGGTCAAGCATATGAAAGTGGTCTTCAAAAAACGCTTCTTCCAGACCGGCTAACTGCTCTATTGGCACCCACAGCACCTGCGCGGCGTCGTCGTCGGCTTGCACGTGGGGAAACGCCGCTTCGGCCAAATCAAAGTAATGCGCGTGGGTGATGGTGCGCCCGCGCTGGCTGCGGTCGGGGTGGTCAAACACGGTGACTTCGCGCAGCGCGGCGCGCAGCGCGGCTTCGGGCAGGGCGCAGTGGGTTTCTTCGGCCAGCTCGCGCAGGCACGATTGCCAGATGGTTTCGCGCGGCTCAATAAAGCCGCCCGGCACCGCCAGCTGGCCTTGGCCGGGCGCGTGGGCGCGGCGAATCAGCAGCACCTGGCCTTGGCAGCGCAGCACCGCATCCACGGTGACAAACACCGGCGGGTAGGGCGCTTGCGCCCACGCTGCGCGGTAGCTGCGCAGCATTTGCCATTCTTTTTGCAGTACGGCGTAGTCGGCTTGCTGGGCAAAGGCGGTCAGCGCCGCCAGCGTGCTGGCGGGCATTTGCGTTGCCAGCGGTGCCAGTGCGGCGGCAGCTGTGCCAGCGCTGGCACCAAAGTAGGCGTCGCGGATGGTGGTGGCGTCGATGTGGCCTTGGCGCGCCATATTGATCAGCGCCCAGCCGGGGAAATGCTCCAAATAGCTGCTGCTGGCGTCTTTGAAGTGGCCGACCAAGGCGATGCGCGCACCAGCGGGCGCGCACTGCGCCAGCGCCAAGCGCACTGCTTGCACCCACACGGCTTCGTTGTAGTAGTCGCGCACTGGCAGCACTTGCAGGCGTGCGTTGTCAGCCGGTGCCAAGGCGGCGCGCAGCATGGCTTCGCGCTCGGGCCAGGTGAACGGGTTTTTCGGCGAGCGCACCTGCCACGCCGAGCCCATCACCACGATGGCCTGCGGCGCGCTGTCGAGTGCGCGTTGCAATAGCGCCATGTGGCCGGCATGGGGCGGCTCAAAGCGCCCGATGTAAAGGGCGGTGTCGTACATGGCGGCCCGTTGGTCGGCGTTTACAGCCCGGCAGCGGCGCGCAGCAGGGCAGCTTTGTCGGTGCGCTCCCACGTAAAGTCCGGTTCGTCGCGGCCAAAGTGGCCGTAGGCGGCGGTTTTTTCGTAGATCGGGCGCAGCAAATCGAGCATTTGGATGATGCCTTTGGGGCGCAGGTCAAAGTGCTCTTGCACCAGCGCGGCGATGTGTGCGTCCGGAATCACGCCGGTGCCTTCGGTGTAGACGGTGACGTTCATCGGCCGTGCCACGCCAATCGCGTAGGCCACTTGAATTTGGCATTGGCGCGCAATGCCAGCGGCGACGATATTTTTGGCCACGTAGCGCGCAGCGTAGGCGGCCGAGCGGTCTACTTTTGTTGGATCTTTGCCGCTGAACGCGCCACCGCCGTGCGGGCAAGCGCCGCCGTAGGTGTCAACGATGATTTTGCGACCCGTTAGGCCGCAATCGCCTTGCGGGCCGCCGATGACGAAGCGGCCGGTGGGGTTGATCAGGTATTTGGGCTCGGGCGTGAGCCACTCGGCGGGCAGCACCGGGCGGATGATTTCTTCGCGGATGGCCTCGTAAAACTCGGGCTTCATCTTGTCGCCCAGGCTCATCTCGGGCGCGTGCTGGGTCGATAGCACTACGGTGTCGATGCTGTGCGGCTTGCCGTCCACGTAGCGCGCAGCGTAGGCGGCCGAGCGGTCTACTTTTGTTGG
>CAIRYF010000195.1 GCA_903882725.1 uncultured Simplicispira sp. | reverse complement strand
TGCTGCAAGGCCGTGAATCGCAGTGGAGCCCGGTCAGCGACCTGACCCCGACAGGCAGCGGCCCGCTGGTGGCGCCGATGGCCACCATCCAAATCATTGGCGGACGCAAAGAAAAAATCCGCGCTGGTGATGTGCTGGGCGCACTCACTGGCGACATGGGCTACGTGCGCGAACAAGTCGGCAAGATCAACGTCAACGAGTTCTCCACCTACGTCGCCGTGGCGCGCGAGATTGCGCCAGAGGTAGCGCAGCGCTTAAACGCAGGCCGCGTCAAAGGCAAAAGCGTCAAAGCGCGGCTGGTAGCCGACTGATCGCCCCTAGATTGCACACACCTAGAGCCTGCCGAGAAAATCCCAACGGCATCAACCAGCCTATAGCCGCGCGCACCCAAGTTGGGCACCCCCAGCATGGTGCGGGTGCTGCGCTGTCCTGACCTCACGCACCGCTGTGGTGCCTAGGGGCCGCCCCTGACAGGCGCAGTGCATCTATTTTTCATCGTTGGCACGGTCATTGCATTGCAGTGCATACAAGCGCAAACCCACGGCGCGGATGTTCTGCAATTCATTTTCCCAAGGAGGGGCCCGATGAAGAAATCTAGGTTGGTCATGGTAGGCAACGGAATGGCCGGTGTGCGCACGCTGGAAGAGCTGCTCAAAATCGCCCCCGATTTGTACGACATCACGGTATTTGGCACCGAACCGCACCCCAACTACAACCGTATCCTGCTCTCGCCCGTGCTGGCAGGCGAGCAAACGCTTGACGAGATCATCCTTAACGACTGGCCGTGGTACGCCGAGAACAACATCCACTTGCACACGGGCTACACCGTAAACACGGTCGATCGCGTGCAGCGCGTGGTGCATTCGACCAATGCGGCAGGTGCCGCCATCAGCGCGCAGTACGACCGCCTTATCTTGGCTACCGGCTCTGTTGCATTCATGCTGCCCATTCCCGGCAAAGACTTGCAGGGCGTACTGGCATACCGCGATATCGCCGATACGCAGGCCATGATCGATGCGGCAACCACCTACCAGCACGCCGTCGTTATCGGTGGCGGCCTGCTGGGACTGGAAGCTGCCAACGGCCTGATGAAGCGCGGTATGCAAGTCACCGTGGTACACGCTGGCGAGTGGCTGATGGAGCGCCAACTCGACAGCGTGGCCGGCAAGATGCTGCAAAAGTCGCTGCAAGAGCGTGGAATGCAGTTTTTGATGCAGGCGCAAACACAAGAGCTGCTGGGCAACGCCGAGGGCCGTGTGGCGCGCGCAAGGTTCAAGGACGGCACCGAAATACCCGCCGACCTGGTGGTAATGGCCGTGGGCATACGGCCCAACACCGCTTTGGCCGAAACGATGCGTTTGTACGTCAAGCGCGGCATCGTTGTCAGCGACACACTGCAAACCTCCACCGACCCGCGCATCTACGCCGTGGGCGAGTGCGCCGCGCACCGGGGCATTGCCTATGGACTGGTGGCACCGCTGTTTGAGCAAGGGCGCGTGCTGGCCAACCACCTGGCAGAGTTTGGTATTGGCCGCTACCAAGGCTCGCAGACCTCGACCAAGCTCAAGGTGACGGGCATCGATCTGTTCTCTGCCGGTGATTTTCAAGGCGACGCCAGTACGCAAGAAATCGTGATGAGCGACCCCGGCACGGGCGTCTACAAAAAGCTGGTGCTCAAGGACGACAAACTCGTCGGCGCTTGCCTGTATGGCGACACGGTGGACGCCAGCTGGTACTTCAAGCTGCTGCGCGACGCACGCCCCGTGGGGGACATCCGCAACAAACTGATGTTTGGTGAGTCCAATATGGGCGACGCTGGCCACCAAGGCCACAACAAAGCCGCCGCCATGCTCGACAGCGACGAAGTATGCGGCTGCAACGGCGTCACCAAAGGCGCTATCTGCAAGGCCATCAAAGAAAAAGGTCTGTTCACGCTGGACGAGGTGCGCAAGCACACCAAGGCCAGCGCCAGCTGCGGCTCGTGTACCGGCTTGGTCGAGCAGATTTTGATGTTCACCGCCGGGGGCGACTATTCGCAAACACCCAAGACCAAACCGCTGTGCGGCTGCACCGATCACGGCCATCAAGCCGTGCGCGACGCCATCCGCACGCACCAGCTGCTAAGTACGGGCGCGGTGTTTCGCTTCATGGACTGGAAGACCCCCAACGGCTGCCCCAGCTGCCGCCCGGCCATCAACTACTACGTGCTCAGCACCTGGCCCAAAGAGGCGCAGGACGACCCGCAAAGCCGCGCCATCAACGAACGCAGCCACGCCAACATCCAAAAAGACGGAACGTACTCCGTCGTGCCGCGCATGTGGGGCGGCGAGACCACGGCCAACGAGCTGCGCCGCATTGCCGACGCAGTGGACAAATACAAAATCCCCACCGTCAAAGTAACTGGCGGTCAGCGCATTGACCTGTTGGGCGTGAAAAAAGAAGACCTGCAAGCCGTATGGCGTGACATCGGTATGCCCAGCGGCCACGCCTACGCCAAGGCGCTGCGCACGGTAAAAACCTGTGTCGGCAACGAATGGTGCCGCATGGGCACACAAGACAGCACCCAAATGGGCAAAGACCTGGAGCGCGCCTTTGTCGGGATGCACGCGCCGCACAAGGTGAAATTTGCCGTCAGCGGCTGCCCACGCAACTGCGCCGAAAGCGGCATCAAGGATGTGGGC
>CAIRYF010000194.1 GCA_903882725.1 uncultured Simplicispira sp. | reverse complement strand
GCTGTACCGTGGTTTTTACGGCGCTGGCGCAGCGCGCGCGGTGCAGCTGACGCTGAAGTCGCGTTTCTAACGCCTCAGCAGACCAACCCTGAAAGGCCATCACCCCATGTTCTTGCACCTGAAAAACATCCTGACACCGGACGAAATCCACACCGCCCGCTCCCTGCTGGACGCCGACGATGCTCCGTGGGTCGATGGCCGCAGCAGCGCTGGCGGCCAGGCGCTGGCACACAAGCGCAACGAGCAGCTGGCGCAAGACAGCGCACCATCGCAGCAGTTGCGCGCGCTGGTGCTGGCCGCGCTACAGCGCGATGCGCTGTTCTTTTCAGCGGCGCTGCCCAAAAAGATTTTTAACCCGCTGTTTAACCGCTACAGCGGCGAGAGCAACTTTTACGGCGACCATGTCGATGGCGCGGTGCTGCGCTCGCAATCGACCCAGCAATGGGTGCGCAGCGACATCTCTTGCACGCTGTTTTTGGCCGACCCGGATGAATACGACGGCGGCGAACTGCGCATCCAAGAAGCGCACAGCGAGCGCCTCGTCAAGCTGCCCGCTGGCGACATGGTGCTGTACCCCAGCTCCACCGTCCACCAAGTAGCGCCCGTCACGCGCGGCGCGCGCCTTGCCAGTTTTTTTTGGATCGAGAGCATGGTGCGATCGACCGAGCAGCGCCTGCTGCTGTGGAACATGGACATGAACTTGCTGCAACTGCGCAGCCGCATTGGTGCCACTGGCAACACCAACACCAACACCAACACCAACACCAACACCAACATCGACATCGACATCAACCCCGCCGTGGTCGGCCTAACCGGCACTTACCACAACCTGCTGCGTATGTGGGCCGATACTTAAAAACGCCTGTCAATCATCAAAAATAATAGCTAACAGTGCATATATCTATTGGGCTAGAGGCCATTTTGACTAAAAACAACCCTGCTTTGCAACGCCACAGCGTATTGCCAACCACTGCCAGTCTGGCCGACCACGAACGGCTGGCACAACAGCAACTGGACGCCAACGCGTGGGCCTACTTCAGTGGCGGCGCGGCGGACGAAATTACCCTGCGCGCCAATCGCAGCGCGTGGGACAGCATCACGCTGGAACCACGTGTGCTGCGCGCTTTGGCGGGCGGCCACACCCGCACCACGCTGCTGGGGCGCACCCTGGCGCACCCGATCTTGCTGGCACCGATAGCCTTTCAGCGCATGGCACATCCTGATGGCGAACTGGCCAGCGCCTACGCTGCGGCCGCGCTGGGCGCTGGGCTGGTGCTCAGTACCCAGTCGAGCACGCCGCTAGAAGCTGTCGCCAGCGCCATGTTGGGCGACGCGGGGCGCGGGCCACTGTGGTTTCAGCTGTACCTGCAACACGACCGGGGTTTTACCCGCCAACTGGTGCAGCGCGCCGAAGCCGCTGGCTACGAGGCGCTGGTGCTGACGGTAGACGCTCCCACCAGTGGCGCACGCGACCGTGAACGCCGCGCCAGTTTTCGGCTGCCACCGGGTATCAGCGCGGTGAATTTGGCCGGCCTTGCGCCGCCACCGCGTGCAGAACTGCACCCCAGTCAAAGCGCGCTGTTTGATGAGCTGCTACAGCACGCGCCCACCTGGGACGATGTAGCGTGGCTGCAATCCATCACGCACCTGCCGGTGCTGCTTAAAGGCGTATTGCATCCCGACGATGCGCGCCAAGCCGCCGCGCTGGGCGTGGCCGCTCTGATCGTCTCCAACCACGGCGGGCGCACGCTGGACACCGCACCGGCCAGCGCCCACGCTTTGCCGCGCATTGCCGATGCGCTGCAAGGCGCTTTGCCGCTGTTGGTAGATGGCGGCATCCGCCGGGGCACCGATGTGCTCAAAGCCATAGCACTGGGTGCCAGCGCCGTGCTGCTGGGGCGGCCTGCGATTTATGGACTGGCCCATGCTGGTGCCGCTGGTGTCGCCCATGTGCTGCGCCTGTTGCGCGATGAGCTGGAAATTGCCATGGCCCTGACCGGCTGCGCCACGCTGGCCCAGGCCACAAGCGCCTTGTTGCAAGCACCCGGCCTGTTGAGTTGCGCGTGGCCACCCAATGCGGCCGCTGCGAAGGTTGCGCCCGCGACGTGGTCGCCCAGTGCAATGCCATGCACCGTGGCAGCGCTGCGCAACGAAGCCGCCGTAGCGTGCGCAGCGCCGGTTTGCGGCTGCGCGTCCTGATGGACACTATGCTGTTGTGCAGTGCCGCCACCAGCGCGCTGCTGGTGGCTGTATCGGCGTGGTGCATTCTTCGTTATTAATATCTACCAAATAGACTTCTAAGCCACGGCTGGCAAGCGCTGTTAGCTATCGTTTTTATGCCTCAATTTGACCGTTACGCCGCCCCTGGGCGTCTGAGCCGCAATGCAGTTATCGCAGGCAGCGTGGTGCTTTTTCACGTTGCTGCGCTGTGGGCGCTGCAATCGGGGCTGGCGCGCAAGGCGGTCGACATCATCGTTCCCGCCGAAGTCATCGCCCGCCTTATGGCGCCGCCCGCGCCCGAGGTGCAGCCGCCCCCGCCCGCACCAGCGCCGCCGCCGGTGCCGCGCCCCGCCGTCGTCAAAAAACCCACGCCGCGCCCAGCACCGGTGCCTTTGGCGGTGGCTGATACGACACCTGTGCCCGCCAACGCCCCGGTGGTCGCCGCTGCTGAACCGTCACCTGCCGCAGCGCCCCCAGCGCCAGCACCCGTTGCGCCGCCATCACCCAGCCCAGCGCCTGCTGCGCCGCGCATCGAACTGCCATCGAGCAACGCCGCCTACCTCAACAACCCCGCGCCAGCCTACCCCTCCATCAGCCGGCGCATGGGCGAGCAGGGCAAAGTGGTGCTGCGCGTACTCATCAGCGCCGAAGGGGTGCCCGAAAAAATCACCGTCCAGCAGTCCAGCGGCTACGACCGGCTTGACCACCATGCGCAAGACACCGTGCGGCGCTGGCGCTTTGTCCCCGGCAAACGCAATGGCGTGGCCGAGGCGATGTGGAATCTGGTGCCCATCAACTTTGTTCTCGAATAATTTTCAGGAGTTTTCATGGAATCGCAATTTGGCATTGCCAACGTCTGGACGCAGGGCGACTTTGTCACCCGCTTTGTGGCAGTGCTGCTGCTGGTGATGTCGCTGGCCTCGTGGATCGTCATCTTGGTCAAAGCCCTGGACATCATGAAATTCAGCAAAAACGCCCGCGCAGCACAAGTCTTTTGGCACAGCGAAGACTTTGCCACTGGCCTGCTCAAACTCGGCCCCGACCCCAGCAACCCATTTCGCCAACTGGCGCTAGAAGGGCGCGAAGCCACCGCCCACCACCGCAACACCCAAAGCCAATTGCACGACACGCTGGACGTGAGCGATTGGGTCACGCGTTGCCTGCGCAACTGCTTGGACGAATTCACCGCCCGCCTGCAACTGGGCTTGGCCATCTTGGCCTCGGTGGGCTCAACGGCACCGTTTATTGGCCTGTTTGGCACCGTCTGGGGCATCTACCACGCGCTGCTGGCCATTGGCACCTCGGGGCAATCGACCATCGACAAAGTGGCCGGCCCGATTGGCGAGGCGCTGATCATGACGGCGCTGGGCTTGGCGGTGGCAATTCCGGCGGTGCTGGGCTACAACGCCTTGGTGCGCGGCAACAAATCTATTTTGATTCGCCTCAACAGCTTTGCCCACGACCTGCACGCTTACTTTGTCACCGGTGCGCGCGTCTCCAGCGGCGGCAGTTTGGCAGCATCAGCGCAAGTATTGCCCCTAAAGAAAGGCGCTTGACCATGTCGTTTGCAACCCGAGACGATGCTGACGAGGTGATGAACGAGATCAACATGACACCGCTGGTGGACGTGATGCTGGTGCTATTGATTATTTTCATCATCACCGTGCCGGTGATGAAACACGCGGTGAACGTTGACTTGCCCCGCGCCGTCAACCAGCCCGAGCTGATCACCCCAGAAACCGTGCGCCTGAGCGTGGCCGCTGAAGGCGACTATTTTTGGAACGGCACGCCCATCGACGACAGCGAGCTAGCGAGCCGCCTGCAAGCCGAAGCGGCCAAAGAGCCCCAGCCGGAGCTGCACATCAACGGCGACAAAGCCGTGCGCTACGAGCGCGTAGCCCAAGCGATGGCTGCGGCGCAGCGCGCTGGCGTGCGCAAAATCGGCTTTATTACCGAGCCACAGTAACGAGTGCGGGTAATGGCAGAGGGGGAATCAGACGCCAAAGGCACAAACGCAAACACCGCAGAGTTCAGCGCAATCATCGTGCGCTGCGCAAGCTATATCAGCCCACACGCACACTGACATCTTTGGAGTCAGTGAATAGGATGTGGCCGATGGGGGACTTGGTGAAAACGCCACTGCCGCATTCATTGCGCAAGCGCACTAGCTGCTTGTCAAACACCAGATCGACAGCGCCATCGACAGCGGTGGTAATTTCTAGCCGCGCAGTTTCTTCCGCAGCGATTTGGGCTTCTAAATCGTTGCGCTCGGCCAGCAATTTCCCCCATTCTTGCAAGGCGTGTTGACGCGACTGTTTGATGCGCGGCAGCATACCGGTTGGATCTCCCACGGAGCTGATTTGTTTTTCCAGCTGTTCTAGGCTTTCTTCTGCCTGTTTTTGCTTGGCCAGGCATTCTTGCAGGGCAATGTATTTAGCAGCCAGCTCGGGATTGGCACCCAGCACAACCCGGGTGATAGGGCTGGTGGGGGAGCCCAACACAGGCACGCGCAGCAGCATCATGGTGGTTGTGGTGCCGCCAATCAGGCGTCCACGCCCTGGTTTTTGTGTGCCAATCAAAATTTGATTGAGGGCGTCGAGTTGGCAGTCAAGTGCCATATCTTGTAGCTCGATCACTGTACCGGCAGAAATTTTTACCCCTTGCGCAAAGCGCGCACTGACCGAGCCTGCCGCGCGCACGCTGGCGTGGGCAATGATGCCGCCAGCGATGGTGATGTTGCCGCCCGCTTCCAGTCGGCCGCCATCGACCATCCCACGGATCACGATGTCGCCAGTGGCCTTGACCAGCAGGCCTTGCAGAACATCTCCCTTGATATATACGGTGCCATCAAAATGTATGTTGCCCGAAGCCATATTGACTTCGGATACTTTCAAGATGGGCTCGACCAGCATTCCGTTGGTTACCAGAACGGCCTGTCCGGCGACTGCAGCTTGCAGTACCTCGGCGTCGTTAGGGTCAAACTGGGTGCCTGTGAGGTTGGGAGCAAAGGGCGTGTCGCGCCCTGGGCGCCGGTGTAAAGCGCGGCCTCGAACAGTGCAGCCATCGACGCCTTGCGTCGCCGGAATGCGGCGCATCAGCGCAGTCTCGGGCTGGACGGTTTGGATGGCACCGCGCTCTCGGTAGTCAATGAGGCCGTTTTCATCGACCCGTGGGGCGCGGTTAGGCGTATCTTCAATCAGTGTTTCAAACTGGCTGTTGTTGCCGTTTTCAGGTTTTTTTCCTTCGGCAATCGCAATTTGGTGTCCTTGGCCCAGCTCACTGACCTGCCGTAGAACGTCGTCATTCACACCAAAAATGACACCTGCATGACTCAGCGCTTGCAGCAGATCTCCCAGCGTGACATCTTTGCCCCCTTGCGCGGCCACTAATGTGAGGTGGGCCGCCATTTCATCGCGTGCCACTGTGATCTCAATAGCTGCATCGCGCCGTTGTGCCACAGGCACAGAAAATGCCTCCGTCAGGGTGTTGCAGTCACTGGCGGCGGCAGCAATGGCTGCCTCATCCAAGGCGCAATCACCATACCCTTGCTCAGTGAGCAGGGCACGAAGCATGACTACAT
>CAIRYF010000193.1 GCA_903882725.1 uncultured Simplicispira sp. | reverse complement strand
GGGTTGATGTAGACCGCTTCTTGCAAGATCACGTCGTACTTTTCGGCTTCAGCGACTTGCTTGACCACTTTGTTTGCGCGCTCAAGCACTTGGCCCAGCTCTTCGTTTTTACGCGCGTTCAAGTCTTCTTGGAACTCGCGGCGCTTGCGCTGAAAGTCACGATCTTGATCAACCAACTGGCGCTGGCGTGTCGAGCGCTGGCTTTCGGCCAAGGTGGGCGCATCGCGCTCAAATTTTTCAGTGGCTGTTTTGAGTGTGTTGCCCATATCGACCAGCTCTTTTTCGCGGCGCGAAAATTCTTGCTCCAGCTTGGCCTGCGCCGCTTTGGCGGTGTTGGCTTCGCGGAAGATGCGATCGGTGTTAACAAAGCCTGCTTTGAATTCCTCGGCATATACCGGCACTGCGGCAACCAAAGAACCCAACAAAAGGGCCAGGGGGAAATGGCGTGAAAGAGATTTCATTAGAAAGAGGTTCCGATCTGGAATTGCAGTTTTTGGATTCTATCGCCAGCAAACTTGCGTATAGGCTGGGCAAAGGCAATGCGCAAGGGACCTAGTGGGGAAATCCAGCTGAGGCCAACACCCGCAGAGGCACGCATATCATTAAAAGTGATTTTTTGGTCGTCGCCGTACACATTGCCGACGTCTACAAAGGTGAACATCCGCAGCGTGCGGTCGTTACCAGCGCCCGGGAACGGGGCCATCAACTCTGCATTGAGGGTGACCTTTTTTGGGCCACCCAGCGATGCGCCAGTTACGTCGCGCGGGCCCAAAGTGCCTTGGTCAAAGCCACGCACCGAACCCAAGCCGCCCGAATAGAAATTTTTGAATACTGGGAAGGGACGATTGTTCATCGCCTTGCCCAAACCCAACTCGCCGTTGAAAGCCAAAGTGAATTTCTTGTTCAGTGGCACGTATTGCTGGTACTGGTAATTGGCGCGCACGTAGCGGGCATCGCCTGCTACCGACCATTCAGAGTTAAATCGCTGGTAGCGGCCTGCATTGGGTGCCAGCGCGCTGTCACGGTTGTCGCGCGACCAGCCAATGGTCAGTGGCACAGCGGTGCTGTTGTAACCAAAGCGATCGGCATAGTTCAAATACGCCGCCGGGATGTTGGTGCCCGGTTTGATCGAAATTTGCTCCATACCGCCACCAAAGAACACGGTGTCGGTTTCGCTGAATGGCACGCCAAAGCGAATGCTGGCCCCCTTGGTGACCAACTCATAATTGCCGCCTTGATCTTCGTAAGGTTTGTCGGTGCGGTAATACACATCGAGGGTGCGCGAGACACCATCGGCGGTGAAATACGGGTTGGTGGTGCTAAATACCAAGGTGCGGCGGTATTTGCTGGTGTTGACCTCTACCCCCAAATAGTTGCCCGAGCCAAAAGCATTTTCTTGCTTGATGGCAAACGACAAGGAGACCTTTTCAGCACTCGAAAAACCAGCGCCCAACTGCAGCGATCCCGTCGGCTTTTCTGCCACGGTGATAAGTAAATCGACCTGATCGGGCGCGCCCGGCACTTCTTGCGTCTCTACGTTCACATCGGTGAAATAGCCCAAACGATCCACCCGGTCGCGCGAGAGTTTAATTTTGTCGCCGTCGTACCACGAAGCTTCAAATTGGCGAAATTCGCGCCGTACCACTTCGTCGCGGGTGCGGTTATTTCCAGCCACACTGATGCGGCGCACATAAGCGCGTCGGCTTGGCTCGGCCTGTACCACCAAATTAACACGGTTGTTCGGACGATCGATTTCTGGCACCGCCTCGACACGCGCAAAGGCAAAGCCAAAGTTACTGAAGTGATCCGAGAAGGCTTTGGTGGTTTCTGTCACCTGATCGGCGTTGCAGGGCTCGCCTGGGACGATTTTGACCAGCGACTTGAACTCGTCTTCGCGGTCCAAGTAGTTGCCTTCAAGCTGCACGCCCGAGACCACATAGCGCTCACCTTCGCTCACATTCACAGTGACAGAGATGCTTTCTTTATTCGGCGAAATGGCCACCTGGGTCGAGTCGATGCGGAACTCTAGGTAGCCACGCTGCAAATAGTACGAGCGCAGGGTTTCCAAATCGGCATTGAGTTTGGAGCGGGCGTAGCGATCGGACTTGGTGTACCAGCTCAACCAGCCGCCAGTGTCTTGCTCCAGCAAGCCTTTGAGGGTCGATTCGCTGAAGGCCTTGTTGCCAACGATGCGAATATCGTTGATGCGCGCGGGCGCACCTTCAATTACCGTAAAGGTCAGGTTGACGCGGTTGCGCTCAATCGGCGTCACCGTGGTAACGACGTCAGCAGCATAAAAGCTTTTATTCAGGTACTGGCGCTTGAGTTCTTGCTCGGCGCGGTCGGCCAGCGCTTTGTCAAACGGTCGGCCATCGGTCAGGCCAATGTCGCGCATACTTTTCTTGAGCGCGTCTTTATCGAACTCACGCGAGCCGGCAAATTCGACATCGGCAATGGTCGGGCGCTCTTGCACCACTACCACCAGCACGTTGCCATTGGCTTCTAGGCGCACGTCCTTGAACAGCCCCAACGCAAACAAAGCGCGAATGGCAGTAGCGCCCTTTTCGTCGTTGTAGTCGTCGCCGACGCGCATTGGCATCGAGGCAAAAATGGTGCCGGGCTCGACGCGCTGCAAGCCCTCGACACGAATATCCTGCACCTTAAAAGGTTCCAGTGCCCAGGCTGCTTGGGCAGCAAAAATCATAGCGGCAACGGCACACGCAGTGCGCACGCCAAAGCGTTGGATGTTTTTTTTCATGAGTGAAGCGGGTGCCGCCGTTGCAAGCACGGTAGGCAAAAGGTTAGCTAAAAAGCCGGGTGATATCGTTGAACATGGCGATGGACATCATGAGCAGCAGCACCGCAATACCACCGCGCTGCAAGCGCTCCATCCAGACATCAGACGGACTTTTGCCGGTGATGCCTTCCCAAAGATAATACATCAGGTGCCCGCCGTCCAAGACCGGTAGCGGCAACAGGTTGAGCACGCCCAAGCTGACGCTGATCAGCGCTAAAAATATCAAATATTGTGTCAAACCCATGCTGGCCGAGCGCCCCGCGTAATCGGCAATGGTCAGTGGGCCGCTCAGGTTCTTCAGCGAAGCCTCGCCAATTACCATGCGCCCCATCATCCGCAGTGACAGCACCGACACCTCCCAAGTGCGTGTGACGCCATTCCATAAGCCTTCGAGCGGCCCGTATTGCACGGTGGTGAATTGGGGCGGCTCGCCGACAAAAGCGCCAATGCGGCCTACGGCACCACCGGCATCGGTATGCACCTCGGGCGTCACGTCCAGCAGCGTGACTGTGCGGCCCGCGCGCTCAACGCGCCATGGCTGGCCGATGGCTTTAGTGCCGTCTTTGTCAATGCGCACCGAGGCACGGATCAGTCCACGCAATTGCTGGCCATCGTAGACATCGGTAGTACCCACCTTCAGCACCACGTCACCACTGCGCAGACCGGCACGCTGGCCTGCGCCGCCTTCGGTCAGCTCACCAATCACTGGGCGCGTCCACGGCCCGACCAGACCCACTTTGTGCAGCAGCTGTGCGTCGGCTTGGCTGGCATCGACTTGATCCAGCGGTAATACCACTGCGCGCAGCGGTGCGCCGGGCGTAGCTTCCAGCTCCAAGCGCACCGGCGTCGAATTCAGCGCACCGCGCGTCAGCATCCAGCGCAAATCGTCAAACGAACGCACTGGGCGGATTTCGTCGTCGCCCAAGGCCGCATTGCGCACCAGCTCGCCGCCATGCAAACCGGCCGATTCAGCAATAGACCCCTGCACTGGATGCGCCAAATAGGCCATCGGCTCTTGCATACCAATCCAGTTGACGCTGGCATACAACAAAATTGCCAGCAACAAATTGGCCACCGGCCCGGCTGCCACGATGGCAGCGCGCGCGCGCAGCGGCTGGGTATTGAAGGCCAAGTGGCGCTCGTGCTCGGGCACCGGTGCTTCGCGCTCGTCGAGCATCCGCACGTAACCGCCCAGCGGAAAGGCACCCAAAACAAACTCTGTCGGCGAACCCTTAGGCTGCCAACGCAGCAGTGGGTAGCCAAAGCCGATCGAAAAGCGCAACACCTTGACACCACACGCCACCGCCACGCGGTAGTGGCCGTACTCATGTACCGCAATCAAAATGCCCAACGCCATGACAAAAGCAACGATGGTCAGCATGGTGGGGACTCCAAAAACAAAAACAGCACTCAGAACTCAGGCTTCAGGCCTCAGGCCTCAGACGGCCATGCCAGCGGCGCTGCGCTCGGCAAAGGCACGCGCGCTGGCATCCAGTGCCAACAAAGCTTCGAGTGAAGCGGGGTTGGAGGGCAGCACCGCCGCCAAAGTTGCCACGTTCACCGCATGAATTTGATCAAAACGGATGCGCTGATCTAAAAACGCCGCCACGGCCACCTCATTGGCGGCATTGAGCACCGCCGTGGTGCCTGTTGGTGCGGCCAGCGCTTCCCACGCCAAGCCGTAAGCAATCGGCACGCGCATATCGGGCGTACCCAGGTGCGCCACCACCGAGGTGTCGTGGTACTGCACCATGGAATGGATGACGCTTTGCGGGTGGATCACCACGTCCAGCTTGTCCGGTGCCAAGCC
>CAIRYF010000192.1 GCA_903882725.1 uncultured Simplicispira sp. | reverse complement strand
GGCATGACCGAAAAATCGATTGAGGCGATGGCGCAAGCCGCTTTTGCGCGCTTTGATCTTTTGGGTGCGCGCGTGATCCACCGCGTCGGCTTGCTGGCACCGCCCGATCAAATTGTGCTGGTCGCTGTCACCAGCGCGCACCGGGGTCAGAGTTTTCAGGCCTGCGAGTTTTTGATGGACTACTTGAAAACCCAAGCGCCGTTTTGGAAGAAAGAAACCACGCCTGGCGGCGCGCGCTGGGTCGATGCGCGCGTCAGCGACGACGCGGCACTGGCGCGCTGGGGCATCAGCGCCAGCAATGCACTTGGTGGATGAGGCTGAACGGTGCTGGATGGGACAGCTTGAAACACGACACGCAGTGGTGCGCTCGTCCTACACGGTGGCACGGGCGCAGTCGGTAAATTGGCGCCACAGCTTGTCCATGGTGATTGCGTGCCTTGGCAAGAAAGAAACTGTGCGCACAGTTTCATCGTCATGTGCGTTGTTCTCATTTTCGACAAGGTTTCCCCATGAAATATTCATTTTTGCTCGCCGCCACGTTGGCCACCTTTGGTGTGGTCGCTTGCGATAAAACCGTCGTCGCCCCACCGGCTGCGGCCCCGGTGGTGATTGTTCCCGGCCCCGCTGGCGCAGCAGGTGAGACCGGCGCTACGGGCAATACCGGTGACACCGGCGCAGATGGCAAAAAGGGCGACACCCTGATCGTCATTCCAGCCAAGTAAATTGCACGCTTGACTGCGGCTTGGTGCTGGCTTGAAATTGGCTCTGGCTTGCCCCACGTGCATCGCAATTCGGAGGATTCATCACCATGCGTATTGACAAACTCACCACCAAATTTCAAGAAGCCCTGCAAGACGCGCAAACGCTGGCGCTGGGCAATGACCACGCCTACATTGAGCCGGTGCATTTGCTGGTGGCCATGCTGCGCCAAAGCGACGGCCCGCGCGCGCTGCTAGAGCGCGCCGGTGCCAACGTCGCTGCCCTGTTGACAGCCGCAGAAGCGGCCGTCAAGCGCTTGCCGCAAGTCACCGGGCAAGACCAAGTACAAGGCAGCCAAGAGCTGGCGCGCGTGCTGCAAGCGACCGAAAAAGAAGCTATCAAGCGCGGCGATGAATACGTTGCCAGCGAGTTGTTTTTGCTGGCGCTGATCGACAGCAAAGGCGACGCTGGCAAGCTGGTGCAAAGCAATGGCCTGAGCCGCAAGAGCCTAGAAACCGCGATTGACGCGGTGCGCGGCGGCCAGCGCATGGACAGCCCCGAGGCCGAGGGCCAGCGCGAGGCACTGAAAAAATACTGCATGGACCTGACCGAGCGCGCCCGCGCCGGCAAGCTCGATCCGGTGATTGGCCGCGACGACGAAATCCGCCGTGCCATCCAAGTGCTCCAGCGCCGTACCAAAAACAACCCCGTGCTGATTGGCGAGCCGGGCGTGGGCAAGACGGCGATTGTCGAAGGGCTGGCCCAGCGCATCGTCGCTGGCGAAGTGCCCGATTCGCTCAAGGGCAAGCGCGTGCTGTCGCTGGACATGGCCGCGCTGCTGGCCGGTGCCAAATTCCGTGGCGAGTTTGAAGAGCGCCTGAAAACCGTTCTGAGCGAGCTGGCCAAGGACGAGGGCCAAACCATCGTCTTCATCGACGAGCTGCACACCATGGTCGGCGCTGGCAAGGGCGAGGGCGCGATGGACGCGGGCAATATGCTTAAACCGGCGTTGGCGCGCGGCGAGTTGCACTGCGTTGGTGCCACCACGCTGGACGAGTACCGCAAATACATCGAAAAAGACGCGGCACTGGAGCGGC
>CAIRYF010000191.1 GCA_903882725.1 uncultured Simplicispira sp. | reverse complement strand
CCTCAGCGTGGACGACGCAGCGGAGATCATGGCGGCGGGGCGCGCGCGTTTCCCCAGCGTGCGCGAGCCCAAGCAACAAGACATGTGCTACGCCTCGCAAAACCGCCAAGACGCGGTCAAGCTGCTCAGTCCACAGGTGGATTTGCTTGTTGTCGTTGGCAGCCCCACCAGCTCCAACAGCAACCGCCTGCGCGAGCTGGCCGCCAAGCTGGGCACCACCGCCTACATGGTCGATAGCGCCGATGAGTTGCGCGCCGAGTGGTTTACCGACACCGCCCGCGTCGGCCTGACGGCAGGTGCCTCAGCCCCCGAGATTTTGGTGCAGCACGTGATTGATCGCATCAAGGCGCTGGGCGCAGTGTCGGTGCGCACCATGGACGGCATCGAAGAAACCATCAAATTCCCGCTGCCCAAGGGTCTCAAAATCGACGCCGCCACCGGGCTAGCGCTGTCGCAGCGCAGCCCAGAGACCGGCAGCGCCAGCCACATTGAGCCTTGATTGCTACTAAAAAAGTAGCTGTAAGCGCTTATCCAATAAGGGCTTGAAGGCTATTTGACCTCAAACTTGGGCGCATTGCGGCGCCGCTCGGTATAACCAGCCACCGGGCGCCCGCCGCTCCAAATATCCAGCGGCGGATCGGCCGCTACGGCGTGCAAGATGTCGTTGCGCGAGATAAAGCCCGACAGCGCGCCAAACTCGTCCGTCACCGGCAGGCCCGGCAAGTCGGCATCCAGCAGCACCCGCGCCACGCGGCGCAAATCGGTGTCAATTGACACCGTCGGCACCGGGCTGATCATGACCTCTGACACCGGGCGTCCGGCCAATTCGATAGCTGCCTGCACCGCACCCGGCTCGGGCAGCAAGTCCAGCGGGGCCATGTCAGCGCGCAGCAGCATTCCGACCACCAAACCCATGGCGTTGACCACCGGTGCCTGTGCGACGTGGTATTGCGCCAGCGTGTGCCAAGCGTCGTTGACGCGCACATTCGGCGGCACGGTCAGCACGCCGGTGCTCATTACGTCGCGCACGTGGGTCAGCTGCTGGCGCTCTTCTGGCGGGCCTTGCGCGGTGCTGGCATAGGCCGACACCGCATCTTGCGCACGCGGGCTGATGCGTTCGGGCGCGCGCCGAGAGGGTGCTGGCGGCACGGTTTCGCTTTGTGGCAGGTCAACGCTGCGTGTGTGCAGCGCCTGGGTGCGCGCCACCCGGCGCACGGGCGCAACTTGCAAGAGTGCATCTGGGCCGCCGCGAAACATCTGCCCTGAAGGGCCAAAAACAAAAAACATGGTGAATCTCCCACATGAATACCAAGGCCAGCGCCTGTGCGGGCACATGGTAGCGTTGGTAGCACCGGTAGCCCCTCTAAAATCGTGCCATGCTTGACATTCTTCTTCTCCGTAAAGACCTCGACACCGCCCTTGCGCGGCTGCAGGCCCGTAAAAACCCCCAGCCCTTCCTGAACGTCCCTGCCTTTCAGGCGCTGGAAGCCGAGCGTAAAACGCTGCAAACCCGCACCGAAGAGCTGCAAGCGCAGCGCAATCAGCTGTCCAAACAGATTGGTATGTTGATGGGCAAGGGCGACAAAGACGGCGCTGAAGCCGCCAAGACGCAAGTAGCAGCCTCTAAAGCCGAACTGGAGCAGTCCGCCGCGCGCCTAGAGCAAATCCAAGCCGAGCTGCAAAGCCTGCTGCTGGCCGTGCCCAACTTGCCGCACGAGAGCGTGCCTATTGGTGCCAGCGAAGACGACAACATCGAGGTACGCCGCTGGGCTTGGACTTTGACATGGGCGTCAAGCTCTCAGGTGCGCGTTTTACCGTCATGAAGGGGCCGCTGGCCCGCCTGCACCGCGCCCTGAGCCAGTTCATGCTCGACGTACAAACCCAAGAACACGGCTACACCGAGTGCTACGTGCCCTACGCCGTCAATGTCGATTCACTCAAAGGCACCGGTCAGTTGCCCAAGTTTGAGGGCGACCTGTTTGCCGCCAACAAGGGCGGGCAAGACGCTGAGGCAGTGCCCGACCATACCGCGCTCTACCTCATCCCCACCAGCGAAGTGCCGCTGACCAACTTTGTCCGCGACGTGGTGGTGCCCGAATCTGAATTGCCCATCAAGCTGACTGCCCACACGCCGTGCTTTCGCTCCGAGGCTGGTAGTTATGGCCGCGATACGCGTGGCATGATCCGCCAGCACCAGTTTGACAAGGTCGAAATGGTGCAAATCGTCCACCCCGAAAAAAGCTACGAAGCACTAGAAGCCATGACCGGCCACGCCGAAGCTGTGCTGCAAAAGCTCGGCTTGCCGTACCGGGTGATGAGCCTGTGCAGCGGTGACATGGGCTTTGGGGCGGCCAAGACCTATGACCTTGAAGTGTGGCTGCCCGGCCAGAACAACTACCGCGAAATCAGCTCCGTCAGCAACTGCGAAGCCTTTCAAGCGCGTCGCCTGCAAGCACGCTTTAAAAACGCCCAAGGCAAAAACGAACTGGTCCACACCCTCAACGGCTCGGGCTTGGCCGTAGGCCGCACGCTAGTCGCAGTGCTAGAAAACTATCAACAAGCCAACGGCAGCGTTACCGTCCCCGAAGTGCTGAGACCCTATATGGGCGGT
>CAIRYF010000190.1 GCA_903882725.1 uncultured Simplicispira sp. | reverse complement strand
GGCTGCAGCCTGGTGCTGACCACCGGCGGCACCGGCCCGGCGCTGCGCGACGTCACGCCCGAAGCCACACTGGCCGTGGCCGACAAAGAAATGCCTGGTTTTGGCGAGCAAATGCGCCATATCAGCTTGCGCTTTGTGCCGACAGCCATCCTCTCGCGCCAAGTGGCCGTCATTCGCGGCCAAACTTTGATCATCAACCTGCCCGGCCAACCCAAAGCGATTGCCGAGACGCTGGCTGGTTTGAAGGACGGCGACGGTCAGCAGTCAGTGCCCGGCATCTTTGCCGCCGTGCCGTATTGCATCGACCTGATTGGCGGGCCGTATCTGGAAACCAACACGGCGGTCTGCACCGCGTTTCGCCCCAAAAACGCCGTGCGGGTGCTGCTCAATCCTTGCCCACCAGCGCGTTAAGTTTGTCGGCCTCAAAGTGCTCGTGGCGCGCCGCGCCTTCGGGCACGCAGTCGGTATTTTTGGGCGCGGTGCTGAGTTTCTCAATCGCCGCCCACAGCAGCGTGATTTGGTGCTCTTGCGTGTCGGCGTTGTCGATCAGGCCGCGCAGCGCTTGACTGAGCGGGTCGCCGTTGTGCGTGACGCCATAGGCCGAGAAACCCATTTTTGACGCCGCTGCCTCGCGCCGCGCGTCTTCGTCGGCCTCGATGATGCGCGCCGGGTTGCCGACCGCCGTGGCACCGGCGGGCACCGGTTTGGTGACCACGGCGTTGCTGCCAATTTTGGCACCATCACCCACCGTAAAGCCGCCCAGCACCTGCGCCCCAGCGCCGACAATGACGTTGCTGCCCAACGTGGGATGGCGCTTGGTGCCCTTGTAGAGCGAGGTGCCGCCCAGTGTCACGCCGTGGTAGATGGTGCAGCCGGGGCCAACTTCGGCGGTTTCGCCAATCACCACGCCCATGCCGTGGTCGATAAAAACGCAGCTGGCAATTTTGGCACCGGGGTGGATTTCAATGCCGGTGAGCCAGCGCGCCATGTGCGAGATAAAGCGCCCCAGCCATTTCAGGCCATGCGTCCAGCACCAGTGCGCGCGCCGGTGCAGCACCAGCGCGTGCAGGCCGGGGTAGCAAGTCAGCACTTCCCAGCGCGTGCGCGCCGCCGGATCGCGCTCAAGAATGCACTGGATGTCGGAACGCAGGCGAGAAAACATGGGCAAATCTGCAAGGTGCAGTGCAGCAAAAAGAAGAAAGGCAGTTTAGTGCTTTGCCTGCGCCACTTGCGCCACTTGCTGCGACTGGGCCATCGCCTTGGCCACGCCGCGCAGGATATGGATTTCTTCTGGCGACAGCTGCGCGCGGTTAAACAGCTGATTCAAACGCGGCATGAGTTTTTTGGGTGCAGCGGGGTCCAAAAACCCAACTGCCGTCAGCGCTTGTTCCCAGTGCGCCAGCATCCCCGCCACCTGCGCCGCGTCGGCCAGCGTGGGAGCGGGCGTGGGAGCGGGCGTGGCGCTGTGGATGGCAAAGCCGCCCAGCGCTTGACGCCATTCGTAGGCAATCACCTGAATCGCTGCGCCCAAGTTGAGTGAGCCAAAGCCGGGGTTGGTTGGAATTTGCAGCGCGACGTGGCAGCGGTACACATCGTCATTGGACATTCCAAAGCGCTCGCAGCCAAACAAGAAAGCAATACCAGCTTCAACACCTGAAAAATGGGAGTTTTGAGTGTTTTCGGCCTCTAGCCCTTTATCTGCT
>CAIRYF010000189.1 GCA_903882725.1 uncultured Simplicispira sp. | reverse complement strand
GCCGACTACATCGTCATCGAAATGGCCAAGCAACTGCTGGGCGAGAACTGGCTGCCCGAGTTCGTCCAACGTGCCAACCACGGCGGCATTGAGCGGGTGCTGGTGTGATGGGGGCAACGGCGCAAGCGTGCCCGCTGTGCGATGCCGACGCCGCCGCGCTCATCTGGCGCGGCGACAAGCTGCGTGTCATCCGCGCTGACGAGGCGGGCTTTCCGGCTTTCTACCGCGTCGTTTGGAACGCCCACGTCGCCGAGTTTTCTGACCTGAGCGCTCTTGAGCGGGCGCACTGCATGGACGTGGTGGTGCAGGTTGAGCAAGCCCTGCGCCAGCACCTGCAGCCCACCAAAATCAACCTGGCTGCGCTGGGCAATATGGTGGCGCACCTGCACTGGCACGTGATTGCCCGCTTTGACTGGGACAGCCACTTTCCAGCACCGGTGTGGGCAGCGGCGGTGCGAGAGCGGGCGCTGGAGAAGGAAGACGCTGTGCGGGCGCTTTTGCCCGTGCTGGAGGCGCAGCTGCGAAAGAGCTTGGGACTTCGCAGTTAGGCATCAAAGAACGTGCCGTTAAAGCAACTCAATGCCAAAGCGCCGGACTGCGAGCGCAAAGAGCCCAAAGCAAACGACAGTGATGATGACGCAGGCCAGCAGGGTCGGCCAAAACCCCAGGCGCACAAGCAAAAGTGGAAACACCAAGAACATTGGCAAAGTGGGGACAACATACCAAAACGTATACCAAGCGTGGTTGGCGATTTTCTCTGGCGGCTGTTTTTCTACGAAAAGCCAGATAAGGGTAAGCACCGTCACCAAAGGAAGCGCCGCTATCAAACCGCCCAGCTTGTCACTGCGTTTTGCAACCTCAGAGATGAATACGACGACTGCGGCAGTGATAAAGTATTTTGTAATTAACCAAGCCATTATTTTCCCGATAAAAGGCCCGCATTGGAATCAGGTCTTGGCCAATGCCAATGCCAATGCCAATGCCAATGCCAATGCCGCAGTGAATGCCAATGCGTATTTATTTAGACACCGCTGTGATGTCTTTGACAGAGAGTTGAAGCGGTGTGTGCGCATCGGAGACAAACGAGTGCATAAGCACACCATTGACAGAGACACGCTTGCCAGCGTATTGGCCCAAACCAGTACCCTTGAGTGTGTAAAGGGTGATTTCTGCTTGGTTTTCCTCTGCACTTTCGTAAGAGTTTTTTCCGGCAGTCATGCAGATGGGTTGGTCTAGCTTCAGGAACGTGTGTTTTTCTTTTGGATTGCGGTGATTTACAGCTCCCTTGGGAAGGTCAGCGGGCGCCTTGAGCAGAACTTCTCCTTGTAGCTGGATTTGTACATAGTTGTAGTCATAACACGCACCAATAGCATCCATAGAGAGTGCAGAAAAAGAAGCAAGCATTAAGCCAAATAGGGATTTTTTCATTTTATATTCCAAGCGCTGATTAATGTAGTGGATTTATACATTTATTTTAATCAAGCATGGGCTGCCATACAGGATGGCGTGCTAAATATTTTTGACTGAGTGGTTTAATAAAAACAGGTCTAACGCTGTTCATCTTGCATTCACCCAATTTGATGCAAGTGCGCCGCTTGCAAACGGTTAAACAATAGCGAAATGCTCAGTGCCAGCTGACAGATCGGTGCTGCGCGCGCGCTGGCTGTTGAGCTTGATTTGCAGGCGCAAATCGTTGATGGAGTCGGCGTTGCGCAGTGCGTCTTCGTAGGTAATGACGTGGGCTTCAAACAGGTCAAACAGCGCTTGGTCAAAGGTTTGCATTCCTAGGTTGCGGCTTTTCTTCATTACGTCTTTGATTTCAGTGACTTCGCCTTTAAAAATCATGTCGGCAATCAGCGGTGTATTCAACATGATTTCGACTGCTGCGGCGCGGCCTTTGCCATCTTGTTTGGGCATCAAGCGTTGCGAGATGATGGCGCGCAGGTTCAGCGACATATCCATCAGCAATTGTGTGCGGCGCTCTTCTGGGAAAAAGTTAATCACCCGGTCGAGCGCTTGGTTGGCGCTGTTGGCGTGCAGCGTGGCCATGCACAGGTGACCGGTTTCGGCAAACGCAATGGCGTGCTCCATGGTTTCGCGGTCGCGGATCTCGCCCATCAAAATCACGTCGGGTGCTTGGCGCAAGGTATTTTTTAGGGCGGCTTCCCAGCTCTCGGTGTCCAAACCCACTTCACGCTGCGTGACCACGCAATTTTTGTGCGGGTGGACAAACTCCACCGGGTCTTCAATGGTGATGATGTGGCCGAATGATTTTTCGTTGCGCCAGTCCACCATCGCTGCCAGCGTGGTCGATTTGCCCGATCCGGTGGCCCCCACCAAGATACACAGGCCGCGCTTGGCCATGGTGATTTCTTTGAGCACCTGCGGCACGCCCAAGCCGTCAATGGTCGGCAGTGTCAGCGGAATGGTGCGCAGCACCATGCCGACGCGCCCTTGCTGAATAAAAGCATTGGCCCGAAAACGCCCGATGCCAGCGGGTGAAATTGCAAAGTTGCATTCTTTCGAGCGCTCAAACTCGGCCGCTTGCTTGTCGCTCATGATGGAGCGCGCCAAGGCCAAAGTGTGGGCTCCTGACAGTGGCTGCGGCGACACTTTGGTGATGCTGCCATCGACCTTGATGGCGGGCGGAAATTCTGCGGTGATGAACAAGTCGCTGCCTTTGCGACTGACCATCAGTTTGAGCAGGTCGTTGATGAATTTACTGGCTTGATCGCGTTCCATCAGAGTTTCTCCTGCGCACTGGCGCACTGGCGCCCGGGTATCCGGCGTTATTTTTGATTTTTCCTGCAGCCAAGGCCGACCGCGCGCAGAGACAGTTAGCCGGGGAAGTTGTCAGGGATTTTGGCTTTGCTGCGCGCTTCTGCCGGACTGATAAGGTTGCGCCGCACCAATTCGGCCAGATTTTGGTCTAGCGTTTGCATACCGACGCTGTTGCCCGTTTGGATGGTCGAATACATCTGCGCTACCTTGGCCTCGCGAATCAGATTGCGAATGGCGCTGGTGCCCAGCATGATTTCGTGCGCCGCCACACGGCCTGAGCCGTCTTTGAGTTTGCACAGCGATTGCGACACCACCGCCTGCAGCGACTCCGACAGCATGGCCCGCATCATTTCTTTTTCTTCTGGGGGGAAGACGTCAATGATGCGGTCGATAGTTTTGGCGGCGCTGGAGGTGTGCAGCGTGCCAAATACCAAGTGGCCGGTTTCGGCTGCCGTCATGGCCAGGCGGATGGTTTCCAGGTCGCGCATTTCACCGACCAAAATGGCGTCCGGGTCTTCGCGCAGGGCTGACTTGAGTGCGGCGGCAAACGACAGCGTCATCAGCCCGACTTCGCGCTGGTTGATCAGGCATTTTTTGGATTCATGAACAAACTCAATCGGGTCTTCTACCGTCAAAACATGGCCGTATTCGGTCTCGTTGAGGTGGTTGACCATGGCCGCCAGCGTGGTCGATTTGCCCGAGCCTGTTGGGCCCGTCACCAGCACCAGCCCGCGCGGCTTGAGCGCCAGCTCCCGAAAAATCGAGGGTGCGTTGAGCTGCTCTAGCGACAAAATTTTGCTGGGAATGGTGCGCAATACAGCCGCAGCGCCTCGGCATTGGTTAAAGGCGTTGACGCGAAAGCGCGCCAGCCCTTCGATTTCAAACGAAAAATCAACCTCTAAAAATTCTTCATACACCTTGCGCTGGGTGTCGTTCATGAT
>CAIRYF010000188.1 GCA_903882725.1 uncultured Simplicispira sp. | reverse complement strand
GGCACCTACAAAACAAACCGACCGCAGTGCGCAACGACGCAATGACGCTGCGCCGCTGCGCCGCTGCGCATACCTTAATTGGATTTGTCTTGTGTCGGTGGCAGATCGCTGGAGAGCAAAAAGCGCCTCACAAGGTCAAAAAAATTATCATAAAAATTATTCTCAGCAATCGTCTGGCTGCCCACCTTGACCAGCGATTCGCCACCGCCAGTCATAAACGGCAGCGACACCGAGCCGACGCCGCCCACGCCTAAGCTGGCGGAGTTGTTGGATTTTTTTAGGGTATAGCTGTCTTGTAGTGCGGTGACAAATCCCAGGCTGACACTGGCATCGACGCTGTCGGGTACGCACACGATGCGAATCATCACCTGCACATGCACATCGGCTTCAGGCTGAAAGTTTTTTTGCCCCGTTACCAAGTCGGCGTTAGCGGTGTTGATAACGTAGCCCTGACTGAGCAGTGCGCGCCGCGCCGCCTCGCAAGTTTGCGCCGGGGTAGCGTCAAACAGACGTGAGTAAGTGGAGACAGATCCAAACTTTTCTTGCGGTGCCAGCACCTTGGTGTCGCTAGAGCAGCCGAGCAGCAGCAGCGCCATGCCCAGCGCGCCAGCCCACGCAGCGCAGGCCCACGCACTGGCACAGCGCTGACGTATCGATAACAAACTCACCACAATCGACTCCTTGAATCAAGCTGCCAACAACTGCAAATAAGCCTTGCGTGTAGAGGGCGACACCGATACCAACACTTGCTCGTAGGATGTTTGGTGGCGCCCAAGCACGCGCGCAGAGGCGATGGTTCGGGACTTGCAAAACCAGTGGCAGCTGTGTTGCATTAAAAATAATTCTGCCGTTAGCATGAACGCTTTGTCACGTGGGCTGCGCCCAGCCTCGTTGCGCACCACAGCTTCAATGCCCCGCGCGTGAATTTGCATCACAGCACGCAGGTCAAAAGTGGCGCTCGGAAATAGCTGGTCGGCATAGGCAATGGCGATAGGCAATTTGCTTACGCGCATTTGCAATGGGTCTAGCCGGGCCAAATCAGCAGCAAAACGGTTAAATTGCTCATACAAACTGACCTCAGCGGTGCTCAACATACTCCAAATTTGCCCACGCCGCTCGGCATCAGCCTCGCCTAAAGCGCGCAGATAGCCCTGCGTCAGGCTCTCCATCAGTTTTTCGATTTGGAACTGGCCCAAGTGACTGCTCAAAAGAGCAATGCGTCCGGCCTGGTAGCGCGCCTTCAACAGGTGCAGCCCCATGCCCAGCAACATCATCAATAAAAAAATATCCATTGCGCTTACCTTAGATCGCTACAAATGACAAAACCACCGTGCGACATGGCGCTGGTGAAGTTGTCGATATTGGGCAGTTGAAGTAGAAACCCCACCCGTATTGCAACACGCCAGCGTGCAAGCTGTGCGCTGATGAGGGGATTTTTATGTGCTGGTGGCGGTGCATTCGCGCACGCGGCGACGCTCGCGCAGCCAGTGGCGCAGGCCGTCCAGCACCAGCACCAGCACCGCCGCAAATATCAGCGCATAAGTTGGCCACTGTCCCGGTGCCAAGCTCTCGCCCAGCAGCAAGGCCACGATCACCAGCAGCACCGGCTCAACATACGACAGCAGGCCAAACAAGCCCATCGGCAACCAGCCGCTGGCGG
>CAIRYF010000187.1 GCA_903882725.1 uncultured Simplicispira sp. | reverse complement strand
TGCCGATCAGTAGCAGCATTGCTGAATCTGCAGTGAACCAGGTTGTCAGCCCTCGGCGCTCG
Source organism: uncultured Simplicispira sp. (assembly GCA_903882725.1). Taxonomy (GTDB): domain Bacteria; phylum Pseudomonadota; class Gammaproteobacteria; order Burkholderiales; family Burkholderiaceae_C; genus Simplicispira. Next base: position 4,447 of record CAIRYF010000187.1, on the reverse strand, counting down.
GAATTTCTGACCCGCCTGTGCTCACGCAAAGCTGACCCAGCGAGTGCGCGCCTGTCAGTGCCGGCGCGCGCGAGTGGGATGGCGAGTTGACGTGTGGTGGGCGCAGCAGCGCTCACGGGTTGCGCATTTCACTGCGCGTTGCGAGGCGCCTTGGTGGTTTTTGCAGCAGACTGAGGTGCGCTGGTCGGCACTGGGGATGCATCAACGGTTGCAGGAACGCGCAGCGACGCTCCCTCAATACGAACGGTGATGCAGTGGTGTTGAAGCCGGTCAAGCAAGGCGTCCACCAGCGGCTTGTTGTTGAACAGCTCGTACCACTGGGGATAGTCCAAATTCGTCGTAATGATCGTGCTCACGCGCCCATAGCGCTGATCCATCAGGCGAAAGAAGGCGTTGACCTGTTCGGTTTTGAGATTCAAATATCCGAGTTCGTCAATCACCAAAGGCGTCATGCGGCTCAGCGCCGTGAGCAGTTTGGTCGTGCTGCGGTCTGCCAGCGAGGCATAGAGTTCGTCCAGGAGCGTCTGCGCGCTGTAGAAGCGCCCGCGCCAGCCGTTGATGCAGGCCTGTCGCAGCAAGCCCAGCGCGATGCCGCTCTTGCCGGTGCCGGGTCCGCCGATGAGCACGAGGTTTTGCGCGCGGCGCACAAAGTCCATGTCGGCCAGGCCCAGGATTTGTGCCTTGTTCACGCCGCTTTGGCGTTCGAACGGGAAGGTGTCGATGGTCCACTGCCAGGGCAGCTTGGCCTGTGCCACGCGATTGAGCAAGGAGCGTTCGCGCTGGTACGAGGCTTGCGCAGAAAGCAAACGCTGCACCAGTTCGATGGCGCTCGTGCCGTTGCGTTGGGCGCGCTCGATCTCGGCGTCCAGCACGCACGTCATTCCCTTGAGGTTGAGCTCATGCAGCAGGGCCTGAACGGCCTCACGTGCCGTCTGAGGTGTCGTCTTGACCATGGTCGTCGCGTGGCTCATCATCGTCTTGCCCCAGCGCGAAGAAGTCGCCGGCCACATGGCGCAGCACCAGCGTCTCCAGGCGCGTCAGGTCGAACATGCCGTACTTGCACGCCTGTTGCAGCGCCGCCAGGAAGGGCTCGCTGGGGTAGGAGCGCTTGAGTTGGAGCAACCGGTTGAGCGCACGCGTGCTGCGCCCGTTCAGATGCTTGGTGAGCGCGTTGACGTAAGCGTCCAGCACGCTGGACTGGCCACACAGCAACTTGGCCTGCAGCGATGACTGGCGCGGCACGCGCTGGGGGATCGTATGGTGCCCGGGTAGTGTGTTTCGTGCATCTCGCACACCGAGCAGGCGCGGGTGACTGGCCACCTGCTTGCGCTGGTGATGGATGTCGATGCTGGCGTGGTGTTTGTACACCGTCACCGCCTTGCCCACCAGGCGCTCGGGAACCGAATAGCGGTTGGTGTCCACGCTGACAAACCCGTACAGGTCGACCACCCGCTCCAACACCTCGTAGACCACGGGCAACACGGCGGGCAAGGCGGTAAGGTAGGGCTTCTCCAGCACGTACGCCGCCTCCGGGGACATGCCCAGACTGCGCTTGGGCTTGGCGTTGGCCACCTCGATGCACCAGGCCAGCGCCTGTGCGTTGAGGTCGTCAAAGTCGCAGAAGGTACGCCCAGGCAGGAAGTTGCCTTCGATCCAGGCGAAGGGTCTCTCGATACGTGACTTTCTGTCCGGGTCGTTCACGCGGTGGGCCATGAACTTGAAGCCCAGGGCGCGCGCAAAGGCGGCCATCTCCGGGGCGAACACAGCGTCGGGCCCGGCGCCACCGGCGAGCATGACGCTGGTGTTGTCGATCACGCAGCGCGCGCCTACGCCATCCATGAACTGCGCCGCGCGCACCAGGAAGTCCTTGGCCTCAAAGCGCGTGAAGCGCGGGTAATACTGCATGAACAGTCGGCGCGAGTACGCCAGGGTGAGCCCGGCACATTGCGCCGTGATGGGCTTGCCCGCCACCTGCAGCCGATGGGGCGAGGTGTCGTGCTGCATCTCCTGACCCGGCGCAAAGTGATATTCGCCTGATCGTTTGGGCGGCGCGCGCAGTTCGGCCTGGCGCACCCAGCGCGTGAGCGTGCTGTAGGGTGGGTGCAGGTTGTGCTCGGCGGCCAAGATCTGGCCCATGCGCACGGCGTTGCCCCGGGAATGCGCGTAGGCCTGGGCGAGTTGGTCCTGCAGCGCCTTGTCCAGTGTGCCCGCGGGTGCGAGCGCATCCGCGGGCTCGCGCAGGATGCGCCGCACGGTGTTACGCGACAGATGCAGAACTCGGCTGATCTCGCGTAGGCCCGTTCCCTGCTGCGCCAGAGTGAGGATGCTGTTGCGAATCTGTATCGGCGTCATGACATAACCTCCTGAGTTCATGGGCCACTTCGGGCCACGCTGCGTGTACGCGCCGACACGCAAACACCAGCGGCGCAGTTGCGGGAAGCTCAGCCTGTGCCAGCCTGCGGCGCACGCGCTCGAGCAGGGATTGAAGGTGACCCAACTCGTAGCTGAGTTCGCGCTCGGGGCCCTCGCGCAGCGCCTTGGCGCTGCGATCGCTTTGGCGTTCCTTCAAGCTCTCGATGAGCAACCTGGGATGTTCGACCATGCGAGCGCGCTGGCTGCGTTGGGCGCCTTGGTAGTGCTGGAACCAGGCGCTGAGCTCCCTGGTAGACAAGGGGTGTGTGTTCAGGCTGCTCACCAGTGCGCACGCGTGCTCGCCGTTGGCGCGCGCCAACGGCGCCACAATGCGCGATGCCGCCCAACTCGAGATGCGCGCACTGCGCACCGCCTGTACCAACTCATGGGACAGCGCGCCCAGCAGCACTAGGCGGCGTTGCACCCAACTCACGTCGCGCGCGCACAGGCGAGCGGCCTGGCGCTGCGACAGCCCATGCGCGTCAATGAGTTCGCGCAGCAGCAACGCCTCCTCGATGGCGGCAAACGGACGTGAACGTGAACGCGCCAGGATCTGCGCCAGCGCCTGCTCCAGCGGGCAGGCCCAGCACTGCACCTGCGCGGTGTCGCGCCCCAAGCGCCTGAGCGCTGCCACGCGCCGATAGCCGTCCATGAGCACCCAACGCGCATCGGGCGCCGGGCCCGCAGCAATGCACGCCACCATCTGGCCGCTCTCCTGCATCGAATCGGCCAGCCGCTTGACCGCCGCCTGGTCGGCCACGCGCGTGGCCTCAAAGCGCAACTCCAGCTGATGCAGATCAAGCTGCACCGCAGCCCCCTCCACAGGCAAGGCTGGCTCGCTGTCGGCATGAAGATCAGGGGGACTGGCCACGTGCTATTCCTTTCATCCACTGGGCGAGCGGGTCCTCAAACGAGTCACGCCGCAAGAAACTGCGGCGCAACACGCCCGTCAATGCCTTGGCACACCAATGGCAATGCCCTGGCGCCACCGCGCTGACCTTTGGCTCAGCGCTCACCTGCGCCGCCAGTACATCACCGGAACACGGTTGCTGGGAACCCTGATGCGTCACTATTTCTTGCTGCCGCTGCCGCTGCCGCTGCCGCTGCCGCTGCCGCTGGCGCGCTCGGTAGCGCCGCTGTCGCAAGGCGTGTCTACAACGTCCTTGAGCTTTGCTCTGATAGCGCTGACCGCAACGGCGCAGCGATGTGCGACGCCCCTGCTCGCGGCACTCTCGCGAGCAGTACCGCTGACCATGGTCGCAGCCGCAACACACCACCACTTCGTCGTGACACCAGGCACAAGTAAAACTGCGCCCACCAAGCAGCCCTCCAGCAGGCATTCGGCGCTCCTATTCATGCATCGAATGCGCGCCGCCTTGTCCTTGCTTGAGCCACTGGACTTGGTAACCACAGCAGGTAATAATTCGCCCGCACTCGTGCGCATTCGTGCTCAACACGGTGGGGCGCAACAACCGAAATGACTTCGTAGGTTCAATCGCGGCTGTTGCGCCCGTTCTCCAACGGCGCAGTTTTACCCCTTGTGCGCCTGTACGCCAACTCCCCCCACCGGGCCAGCGCTGGCGCAGCACCTCATACGACCCAACGCAACCTGCACTGGCTGTTTGGACTTGGGATCAATCAGAAAATTCGCTGCTTGGCAAGCGCAGCGCGTCAGGCCGTAGGCACACTGCCGGGGAGTCGTGGGCGACTGTCGCACCGGTGCGCAGCATCGGATGTCCACAGGCTTACCCTGTGGTCAGGACTGTCGTCCATGGCGGGCGCGATTACCTACGCAGCGTCCAGGCCCATCGACGAAATCACCGCCGGGTCAATTCTGCTGAGCAGGGGTGGGTCAATTCCCGTGAGCGCCAAAGAAATCGAGGCGACCTACGCGGTACACAAAGATTCCGCGCTCAGTTTGGCCGGGCAGGTCGATGCTTCTGGCGTCCGTATCGCCGCACCGGACAAGGCTGGGTACGAGCTTTATCTGACGCAGACGCTTCGCAACGCACCGTTCATTCGAACAAAAGGGGGC
>CAIRYF010000186.1 GCA_903882725.1 uncultured Simplicispira sp. | reverse complement strand
GAGTTCTTTGACCTGCGCCTCAAACACGCCGTGCGTGCTGGGGTAGGTGATCATCACGCAGGCCAAGTTTGGGCTGTGCTGCTCGCACTTGGCTTGCAGGTCGGCCATATCAATGTTGCCGCGCGCGTCGCAAGCGGTGACTACCACCTGCATTCCGACCATGTGCGCGCTGGCCGGGTTGGTGCCGTGGGCGCTGGCCGGAATCAGGCAAATGTTGCGATGCCCCGCGCCATGCGCCGCGTGGTAGGCCCGAATGGCCAGCAAACCGGCGTATTCGCCTTGCGAGCCAGCGTTGGGCTGCAGGCTGACGGCGGCGTAGCCGGTGGCCTCGCACAGCCAAGCGCGCAGTTGCGCGTCCAGCGCGGCGTAGCCTTGCAGCTGGTCGGCGGGGGCAAAGGGGTGGACGTTGGCAAACTCGGGCCAGGTGATGGGAATCATCTCGCTGGTGGCATTGAGCTTCATGGTGCAGCTGCCCAGCGGGATCATGCTGCGATCCAGCGCCAAATCTTTGTCCGACAGCTGGCGCAGGTAGCGCAGCATGGCCGTCTCGGCGTGGTGGCTGTTGAACACCGGGTGCGTCAGATAGGCGCTGCTGCGGCGCAGCGCGGGCGGCAACAGTTGCGCGGCGCTGCTTTCTAGCGCCTCCACCGTCGGCAGTGGCTGGCCGGGGCGGGCAAAAATGCGCCACAGCAGCGCGATGTCGGCGCGGGTGGTGGTTTCGTCCAGCGCAAGCCCTAAGGCTATGGGTGTGCCGCCATGGAGGCCATTATTTGAATGAATTCGCAGGTTAGCCCCCGCCCGTACTGCGGTTGCAGCTATAGATTGTGTAGCGTTACCGGTCTCTAGGTACAGCGTGTCAAAGCAGGGCTGCGGGCGCACCTTGACGCCCAACTGCAACAAACCCTGTGCCAAGATGGCCGTAAAGCGGGCCACACGCTGCGCGATGCGCTGCAAGCCCGCTGGGCCGTGGTAGACGGCGTACATACTGGCCACCACGGCGGGCAGCACTTGGGCGGTACAAATGTTGGAGGTGGCTTTTTCGCGCCGAATGTGCTGCTCGCGCGTTTGCAGCGCCAGCCGATAGGCCGGGTTGCCGTGCGCGTCGATGCTGACGCCCACCAAGCGCCCCGGCAGTGAGCGCTTGAACTCGTCGCGGCAGGCCATGTAGGCAGCATGCGGGCCGCCCGCGCCCATGGGCATACCCAAACGTTGGGTGCTGCCAACGACGATGTCGGCGCCCCACTCGCCCGGCGGCGTGATCAGCGTCAGTGCCAGCAGGTCGGCGGCGGCAATAAACAGGGCTTGGCGTGCGTGTACGGCAGCCACGTCAGCACGCAGGTCGTCAATGCGCCCGCTGCTGGCCGGGTACTGCGCCAGTGCCGCGAAATACTCCCCTTGCAGCGCGTGCGCCCACTCTTGCGGCGAGGCGGTCACCACCACTTCAATGCCCATGGGCGCGGCGCGCGTTTGGATCACTTCAATGGTTTGCGGGTGCGTGTCGCCGGCGACGATAAAGCGCTGGCTGGCGCTTTTGGCCGAACGCTTGGCCAGCGCCATGGCTTCTGCCGCCGCCGTGGCCTCGTCCAGCATCGAGGCGTTGGCCATCGGCATGGCCGTCAGGTCGCACACCATGGTCTGAAAGTTGACCAGCGCCTCCATCCGGCCTTGCGAAATTTCAGCCTGATACGGCGTGTAGGCGGTGTACCAAGCTGGGTTTTCCAGCACATTGCGCAAGATGACGCCCGGTGTGTGCGTGCCGTAATAGCCTTGGCCGATAAAGCTTTTCAGCACTTGATTTTGCCCGGCCAGCGCCTTGAGCTCGGCCAGCGCGACAGCCTCCGTCACCGGCGCGGGCAAGACCATCGGCTGGAGCCGGGCAATCGACGCCGGCACGATGGCGTCGATCAGCGCCCGGCGCGATGCGCCGCCCACCACCGACAACATATGCGCTTCGTCGGCTGCGTCGATGCCGATGTGGCGGGGCAGAAATTCGGCGGCGTTTTCAAGTGCAGCCAGTGGGGCAAAGGACGTTGGCATGGTGGGCTTGAGGTGTTGGTTGGGAGGCGTTGGGCGCTGGGCGTTAAGCGTTCTGGCTGAAGGCGTCGTAAGTCGGCGCATCCATCAGCGCGGCGCATTCCTCTGGCTTGGCTATGCACACTTTGAACAACCAGCCCGCGCCCATCGGGTCTGAGTTGGCCAGCGCCGGGTCAGCGCGCAAGGCTTCGTTGACTTCCACAATGGTGCCCGACAGCGGCATATACACATCGGCTGCTGCTTTGACCGATTCGATAACCCCAGCCACATCGCCCTGCGCCAAAGTTTTGCCCACTTCGGGCAAATCGACAAACACCACATCCCCCAGCGCGTCTTGCGCGTGCTGGGTGATGCCGACGGTGGCGGCTTGCTGGTTGGCGGTATCGATCCATTCGTGGTCGCGCGAAAATTTGAGGGTCATAAAAAGCTCCAAGGTCACAGTTAAACAAATTGGTAGATGTGGTAGATGTGGTAGAGGTCAGCCTCGGTAGTAGCGCGTCGGCACAAACGGCGTGGCTATCACCACCATGGGCACCGCTTTGCCGCGCACCATGGCAAACAGCTCGGTGCCCAGGGCGGCGTAATCGGGTTGCACATAGCCCACAGCTATCGGCTGGTTCAGGCTGGGACTGAGCAGGCCGCTGGTGACGTGGCCGATGTGCTGGCCGTCCAGATTTTCCAAAATAGCCGGTTCACGCACTGGCACACGCTCGGTGGCACGCAGGGCAACGCGCTTGCGCCTCAGCAGCGCCGGGTTGTCGATTTGCGCCAGCACCAAGTCAGCGCCGGCAAAACCCCCTGCGCGCGCACCGCCGCTGCGGCGCACTTTGGGGATGGCCCAGTTCAGCGCCGCCTCGGACGGTGTGGTGCTGGCGTCCATGTCGCTGCCGTACAGGCACAGGCCAGCCTCTAAGCGCAGCGAGTTGCGCGCGCCCAGCCCCGCCGGTTTGACCTCGGGCTGCGCCAACAGGGCGCGGGCCAGCGCTTGGACCTGCGCGGCGGGGACGGAAATTTCAAAACCATCCTCGCCGGTGTAGCCGCTGCGGGTGACAAAGCAGTCGCAGTTGACAATGCTGAAGTCGCCGCCGCTCATAAACACCAGCGCGGCCGTGCCTGGTGCCAAGCGGGCCAGCGCAGCAGCGGCCAGCGGGCCTTGCAAGGCCAGCAGGGCTTGCTCGGGCTGGGGAATAACTTGGCATTGCTGGCCAATGTGGGCCTCGATGTGCGCAAAATCGGCCACTTTGCAGGCACCGTTGACGATGGCAAAAATCTCGCCCAGCCCACGGTTAAAAAACATCAAATCGTCCAAGATGCCGCCAGCCTCGTTCAGCAGCAGGCCGTAGCGCTGTTTACCCACCGGCAGGTCAATCACATCGACCGGCATCAGGCTCTCTAGCGCAGCGGCTGCGCCGCGCCCCACCAGCCGCAATTGGCCCATGTGTGAGACGTCAAACAGGCTCGCCGCTTGGCGCGTGTGCAGGTGCTCGGCGAGCAAGCCGCTGGGGTATTGCACCGGCATCGAGTAGCCGGCAAACGCCACCATGCGCGCGCCCAGTTCAAGGTGCAGCGCGTGCAGTGGGGTGGTAAGCAAGGGGGCTGGGGTGAGCGCAGTAGCAGTTGACATGGGGCGTGGTCTCCAGAACAAACAAGGGCCAGAGCCAGAGTCGGGTGCCAAAGTCGGGGGCGAGTGGGGTGGCTTTGCCTGCACCTTTGGTGGTGCCGCACGCCAGTTGGGCGGGCACCCTCTGCTGACAGCGAAATTTTACCCAGCTTAATCAGGCTCAAAGGCAGCAGCGCGCTGCGCGGCCCGGGTGGTGGCTGGCATTTGCAGAGATGGGTTGGGTTGATTGGTACCAACCATCCTATCGATCCTGTGCCAGCCGCACCCCTTTGCAATCGGGACATTGCGGCGCTTTCTGGGAGCGCAGGGCTAAAGTAAGTGCCATTCGTCCTAAGCCGCCGTCAACTCCGCTCAAACACCGCCATGCTTTCAACGTGCGCAGTGTGCGGGAACATATTGACCATGCCTGCTGCCGTGCAGCGATAACCGGCCAAATGCACTAACACCTCAGCATCGCGCGCCAGCGTAGCGGGGTTGCAACTCACGTACACAATGCGCTGCGGCGGCGTCCAGCCTTGGGCGGCAACGGGGCATGGTGCAGCACCTTCGGCACCCGCACCTTTCTGTGCCTGCACCAATTCAGCCAAGGCCTTGACCAGCGCAAAAGCACCCTCACGCGGCGGGTCAACCAGCCATTTGTCTGCAGCGCCATCGGCTACCAACATTTCCGGCGTTATTTCAAATAAATTACGAGCTAAAAAATCAGTAGCTGCTAGCGCTTGTCCCTGATGCCTTTGAGCCTGATTTGACTTGAATTTCTCACGCGAGAGAGCCACTAACGCCTCGCTGCCCTCAAT
>CAIRYF010000185.1 GCA_903882725.1 uncultured Simplicispira sp. | reverse complement strand
TGCGCTGGCTGCAGCAGCTTTTCACCTGCCGCCAAGTCGTGCACGCAGCGCCGACCCCATTCAAAGGCGGCTTGGTTGTTGGCCACTTGCACGCCGTTTAACTCCATAGCGCGCATCAGCGCCACGTGCGACAGTGGCACCCGGCCTTGTTGCCACGCAAAGCCCAGCAGCAGCGGGTTGGTGTAAATGCTGTCGCCCAGCGCTTGCACGGCGATGTTTTCGGCATCAAAACTGCCGAGGTACTCGGCACCCACCGCCGCTGTGATGGCGCTTTCGCACTGGCCGCCCGGAAACTGCCAATCGGGGTTGGTGACAAACGCTGCTGTCGGCGCGCCGTGGGTGTTGAGCGCCACATAGGTGCGCCCCGGCTGCATCACCGCCAGCGTGGCTTTGTTGGCGGCGACGATGCTGTCGCAGCCAATCACCAAGTCGGCCTTGGCGGTATCGACCTTGGTGGTGTAGATAGCTTCGGGGGTGTTGGCAATTTGGATATGGCTCCACGTGGCGCCGCCTTTTTGCGCCAAACCGCCGGCGTCTTGGGTGATGACGCCCTTGCCGTCCAAGTGCGCCGCCATGCCCAGCAGCGAGCCAATGGTGATGACGCCCGTGCCGCCGACGCCGCCGACCACAATGCCCCAGGCCTGGTCGGCATTGGGCAGCGTCGGTTGGGGGATGGCGGGCAAGCTGGCCAACAAGTCGGTCTTGGCGTCTTTTTTAGGTTTTTTCAGTTGCCCGCCTTCGATAGTGACAAAGCTGGGGCAAAAGCCGTTGACGCAGGAATAGTCCTTGTTGCAAGTGCTCTGGTTGATGCGCCGCTTGCGCCCCAGCGGCGTTTCGACCGGCTCGACGCTCAGGCAGTTGCTCTTGACCGAGCAGTCGCCGCAGCCCTCGCACACCGCTTCGTTGATGACGACAACTTTGTCCGGCGTGGCAAGCGTGCCGCGTTTGCGGCGACGGCGCTTTTCGGTGGCGCAGGTTTGGTCGTAAATCAGCACGCTACAGCCTTTGACCTCGCGCAGTTCGCGCTGCAGGCGGTCCAGCTCATCGCGGTGGTAGACAGTGACGCCGGACGCCAGCGGCTGGCCGTCGTACTTGTGTGGCTCATCGGTGACGATGATGACTTTGACCGCGCCTTCAGACAGCACGCTGTGCATGATTTGCAGCACCGAGTGGCCCTCGGGGCGCTCGCCGACTTGCTGGCCGCCGGTCATGGCGACGGCGTCGTTGTAGAGAATTTTGTAGGTGATGTTGACGCCCGCCGCTATGGCTTGGCGAATCGCCAGCAGGCCGCTGTGAAAGTAGGTGCCATCGCCCAAGTTGGCAAACACGTGCGCCTCTTTGGTAAACGGTGCTTGGCCGACCCAGGTCACGCCCTCGCCGCCCATTTGCGTGAAGGTGCTGGTCGATCTGTCCATCCACACCGTCATGTAGTGGCAGCCAATGCCAGCGACGGCGCGGCTGCCCTCGGGCACGCGGGTGCTGGTGTTGTGCGGGCAGCCGCTGCAAAACCACGGCGCGCGTTCGGCGCTGGGCTGGGTGACGACATTCAGCGCGGGGTTTAGCACGGGGTTCAGCGCGCGCTCTTTGGCGTCAAGAATGGCCAGATGCGTGTCCATGCGCGCCGCCACGTCAGCCGGTACGCCCAGCTTGTGCAGGCGCTTGGCAATGGCGCGGGCGATCAGCGCCGGCGTCAAATCGGCCTTGGCGCGCAGCAGCCAGTTTTCGCTCGGGTTGGGGCGCGACCATTCGCCGCCGGAGGCGTCGCCCTCGGGCTCATCAAACTTGCCCAGCACGTTGGGGCGCACGTCGGCGCGCCAGTTGTACAGCTCTTCTTTCAGCTGGTATTCGATGACTTGGCGCTTTTCTTCGACCACCAAAATCTCTTGCAGCCCCTGCGCAAAGTCGCGCGTGATGGTCGCCTCCAGCGGCCAAACCACGTTCACTTTGTGCACGCGAATGCCGACGCTGTGGCAAGTGGCCTCGTCCAACCCCAAATCGACCAGCGCTTGGCGCATATCGTTATAGGCCTTGCCACTGGCGATGATGCCAAAGCGGTCGCTCGGGCTGGCGATGACGTTGTAGTTAAGCTTGTTGGCGCGCACATAGGCCAGCGCGGCGTACCACTTGTAGTCCATCAAGCGCGCTTCTTGCTCCAGTGGCGCGTCGGGCCAGCGAATGTGCAGGCCGCCGGGCGGCATGACAAAGTCTTCGGGCATGACGATTTTTACGCGGTCTGGGTCAACCAAGACGCTGCTGGAGGACTCGACCACCTCTTGAATCGTCTTCATGCCCGACCACAGCCCCGAAAACCGGCTCATGGCAAAGGCGTGCAAGCCCTGTCCAAAATGTCTTGCACGCAACTGGGAAAAAACACCGGCGTGCCGCAGGCCTTAAAGATGTGGTCGCTTTGGTGCGCCGCCGTGCTGCTTTTGCTGATGTGGTCGTCGCCGGCAATGGCAATCACGCCGCCGTGCTGCGCCGTGCCGGCCATGTTGGCGTGCTTGAACACGTCGGAGCAGCGGTCCACGCCCGGCCCTTTGCCATACCAAATGCCAAACACGCCATCGTATTTTTTGCTCTGCGGGTACAAATCGAGCTGCTGCGTGCCCCAGACGGCGGTGGCGCCCAGCTCCTCGTTCACACCGGGCTGGAACACGATGTGGTTGGCCGCCAAATGCTTTTGCGCCGCCCACAGCGCTTGGTCATAAGTGCCCAGCGGACTGCCGCGGTAGCCGCTGATAAAGCCAGCGGTGCTCAGGCCCGCCGCAGCGTCGCGCTGGCGTTGTAGCAGCGGCAGCCTGACCAGCGCTTGCACGCCGCTCATAAAAGCGCGGCCGTGTTGCAGGCAATATTTATCGTCCAGCGAGACGGTTTCGAGGGCCGTGCGCACGGACTCGGGCAAAGGGGCGTTCATGGTGGTGTCTCCTGGGGAGGCGCAGCGCCAATCGGCTTTGTGGGCCGAGGGTCGAATGCGCAAGTTAGGCCAGAAGTTTAGGCAGCTTGGCGCGACAAG
>CAIRYF010000184.1 GCA_903882725.1 uncultured Simplicispira sp. | reverse complement strand
TGCCGTGGCTGATACCGGCCCGGGCATCGACCCAGTACATATTGCACGCCTGACCGAACGCTTTTACCGGGTAGACCGCAGCCGCTCACGCGAGACCGGCGGCACTGGCTTGGGCCTGGCCATCGTCAAGCACGTGCTGCAGCGCCACGATGCGACGCTGCAAATTGACAGCACACCGGGCAAAGGGTCGGTGTTTTCAGTGCATTTTCCAGCCAGCCGCCTGCGCTTATCCCGATGATTTAGAGCACTGCTGCCTAAGGACTGCGACGGTACAGCGCAATCCAATCGTTTTTATCGGTAGGCCGTGCCAGTTGGGTTTCCAGCGTCCAGCGCTGCCCATTCAATTGCCGTGATGAGGCCAGCATGGCGCTGCTGCCGGGCGTCAACAGCCAAGGGCAGTCGGCGCTGTCGGAGAGGGTTTTTAAGCGCAGTGCGCCGTGATGCTGTAGTGCCACAATTTGGTGGTGACTCAAGTCGTCGATGAGTACGCACGGTGGCTGGCCAATAATGGCCGTGATGCTGCGCACCTGCGGAATGTCGCTGCGGGCGTAATCCAGCATCGGCAGCCACAACGTCAACAGCAAAAACCAGCCCAGTGTGGCACCAGCGGCGGGCAGCACCAAGCTCTTCCAGATAGCTGCGCGGTGGCGGCCAGTGCGCCAAGCCACCAACGCACACCAAGCGATGGTGGCCATTACGGCCAGAGCCAGAGTGGTGCTGGAAAAGTGCGGTACAAATCCAGGTGCCAGCCTGGCCACGTTAGCAGCCGGTTTGGCGGGAATACCGGTTTGCGTAGCGATCCAAATCACCCAAATAGCAATCGCTGAGACCGAAAAGAACAGCAACGTAAACCAGTCGATCAGTGCCGCCATGCTGCGGCTCAAGGTGGGCAGGGCAAACGCTGCCAAAGTAGCCAAGGCAGGCAAACCCAGCAGCAAAGCGCGGTCTGCTGGCTGGGTGCTAAAGGCTGCGCCAATAGCGATCATGACAAACCACAACGGCAGCAGCAGATGGCGGTGGACTTGGCGGCTGGTGATGTGCTTGCGCCAGCGCCACAAAGTCCACGCGGCCAAAGGCCACGCTGGCCAAGTAAACCACAGTAGCAGGCGGCCAAAATTAGCCATATCCTGCGCACTGGAGTAAGACCAGACAACGCCCCAGCGCCACAACGACAGCTGCCACGCCAACACGGCGACGGCCAGTGCGACAGCCACCAGTTGCACTGTGAATGGGCCACGGCGCAGCGTTGCAGGCAACGGCTCGGCTTGTTGCGCGCCCCAATTACACAGCACGGCACCGCCTAGGCTGTAGAGCATGGCCAAGGTCGGAGCACCGCTTAACACCAGTCCCACTAGACCGGCCAGCAGTGCCAGCCAAGGCGTCACCGTTCGATAGGGCAAAGCAGACAAGGCAAAAAACACCAAGCTAGAGCAGCACAACTGCGCCAAAAATGAGGTCGTTTCGTGCGAGGGCTGGGCCAGCCCCAGACAAGCCAGCAAGGCCAACAAGCCGCCGTCGGCCATGGCCTGGGCGTAGTCGCTGGGCTGTGCTTCGCCGCCAAAGGCAAACGCCACCGGTTGGGCACGCGGACTCAGGGCCAGGTAATACACGCTGTGCCACGTGGCCAGCAGCGTCAGTGCCAGCATGGCGATAAACGGAAGGCGTGTAGCCAGCTCAGGGGCCATAGCGGCTGGGGCAAGTTGCAGCGCCCAAGCGCCAAGCCAATAGGGCAGTAAACCATCCGCTTCTGGGGCCAGACCGCCCAGCAAGGGCGCTAGCCACGGCGTTTGGCCTTGCGCCAGCGCTTGCATATAGCCAAAGGCGGTGATGTCGTCACCTCGCCAAGGTGCGCGTCCGACAAAACCCGGCACGATATAGGCCAAGCACAGCAACAACAGCGCCCAGCGCGGCAGTCGGCGCGCGGCGCTTTGCGTAACGATGGCGGGGGAGGGCAGCTTCACACGATTAAGAAGATGACAAGGCCGTCGGCGAAGGATAAACAAAAAGGCAGCGCGGTTACCCGGGCTGCCTTTGGCGGCGAAAGACGCAGAAAAAATTATTCTGCTGTTGTGGTTGCTGCTGGCGCTGCGGTCACCATGGTCTTGCCAAAGCGGTTGCGGAAGCGCTCGACGCGACCGCCCATGTTGTCCACGGACTTTTGTGTGCCGGTGTAGAAGGGGTGCGACTCACTCGACGTAT
>CAIRYF010000183.1 GCA_903882725.1 uncultured Simplicispira sp. | reverse complement strand
TTCTGAAGATGTCGCAGCTTTTGCATCTCCATGCATGCTTCTGATGAATCTCATGGTTTTGGGGTTGGTGGACTGGTCGACTGGCGACTTGCTCCGAAGCAATCTCCCATCGATTGTCGATTCTTCAGAACGGATCGCAGGCAACAAACATGTCCTTCCCAGCAAAGGTTCACCGGATTCTCCCCATGACTTTTTCCGCAAATACCTCGCTATCCTTCAAAGCTTAAACGCGGAGTTATTCTATGAAACGCCTGAAACAAATCTTCAAGAGGGCGGTGATCGTTCTCCTCTCGATCGCGTCCGTGCTCGTGTTGATTGTCGCATTTCTGAATTGGCGAGCCTCACGCAAGGTGGAGGCTCGGCTGGCTCCCCTGCGTGAAGCGGGAAAACCGATTGCGATCGAGGACCTACAACCGTCATCTATCCCGGATGAACAGAACGCCGCCAAAGCCGTTGAGCCATATTCGGCAGCACTTGAAAGTTTCAATCGACAACTGGCTGAAGCAACACACAGTCTTGAAACCAACACACAAGGAATTGCAGGATACATACTTGTTGCAAAAGGTGTTGCAAAAGAATTCCCCAGACTGAACGATGCGTTGCGAACTGCCGCTGCGATGCCTGTGTATCAGCCTGAGTTGGACTACTCGCTTGATCCTTCATCGTTTATGGATCAAGTCCTGAATCAGCCTGTTTCACCGCGTACAATCGTTCGTGCCTTGTATGAACATGGCTTAATGTCGCTCGCGGAGGGCAAGCCGGACGATGCCGCCGAAGATGCGATCGCTATTCTGAATTGGTCTCAACTGATTGCGAAACAGCCGCTTGTCGTGAACCAATTGGTCTCGACGGCATGCTATAGCCAGGGTGTCAAGCTGGCCGCCAAATGTCTGTATGCGGACGGTACTTCGCCCGACATGCGTGCGTCACTTATGAGAACATGTTCGAATGAGTCGGCGATGCTGGCCAATCACTCGATTGCTATTGATACGGAACGCGCTTTTGGGATCGCATCATTTGATTCGTTCCCCGGAAGTCGGTGGATGTGGTTGCTCGGCGAGCTAGTAGCTTATTTGGATGTCATGGCCGAGTTTCAGTCAATCGCAGTGCATCCGACGGGCTTAGCACCGAACGAGCCCAACAATCCCAGTATATTTGCCAGATTAACCTGGCCTGCAATACAGCAAAGCATCGTGGCACTGCGTCGGCAGCAAGCACTCTCGAGAGCGACCCTAATTCTTGCAGCTTCGCAAGGTGCCGATGACACCGCCCCGTCGAGCTTGATTGACCCTTTTGATGGATCTGAGATGCGAGTGAAGCCAGTCGGTGATTCGATCGCGGTCTACTCAGTGGGTGCGGACCTCGTCGATGACGGTGGCAGTATCGAGGACGGTCGCGATATCGGGATTGCTCCCTAACAAGGGGATCGCAAAAAGGGGACATTCTACTTATCTAGTCGTATTGGTCTGCCTGGTGGCCGCAGAGAAAATTCGAGTCGAAGTTCTGCAGCCGTGTTTGTCTGGCAGCGAGTATCACCGAATGGCGCGCCACGAGCAAGGCTGTAGCGACGCGACTTGAGGTCGGCTTCTGCTTCCACACTATTGACATAGCGAGTCCATATTGAGCAGCTCGGTTTCGTCTTGGCGGCGGTGGCCCAAAGATGCGCAAATAAAATGTCGAGATGGTCAGGAGTTCTTCTGGGCCAGCTTCATAGTTCCAGTTCAGCCACTTGTACTGCCAGTTGATGGCTCCGCCGGGACGAGCGCGACGGAAGCGATTTGACGCGGGGCACAGTGAATTGTGCTTTCCGCCGGGGTTATCCCGGTCGGAAGCGGAAACAGGCGGCTGCATCCTGGCTCAAAAGAAAGAAGCGCCGCTTCCGTCCCGCTTATCCGGGCGGAGCGAAAAACTCATTGCTGAAAAATCGCTGATCCCGCCGGCATGAACCAAGACGGAGAACAAAACGAAGCGCTGGCTCATATTAGCTTAGCGTCAGTTGATTGCTGCGCTGGGCGGAACACTTGAAGGCGATGCGGAGCAGATCATTGACGCTCTAGCGCCGCTAGAAAGCGCAGGCCCCCAAGACCTGAGTTTTTTGAGTAATCCGCGCTACCAGCAGCAACTGGCCGCCTCGCAGGCGGCCTGTGTCATTGTGGCCCCCGCCCAGCGAGAGGCGGCGCTGGCGCGCGGTGCGTGCGTCGTCGCTGACGACCCGTATGTCTACTTTGCGCGCGCCACCCAGCTCTGGAAAAAACACCACTGCCCAGCTGTCAGCGCTGGCATACATCCCAGTGCCGTGGTCGATGCCACTGCCGTAATTGACCCCAGCGCCTCGATTGGGCCGCTGTGCGTGGTCGAGCGCGGCGCGCATATTGGTGCTGGCACCGTGCTCAAGTCGCGCGTCACCGTCGGTGAAAACTGCCGCATTGGCGCGCGCTGCCTCCTGCATTCCGGAGTGGTAATTGGCGCTGATGGCTTTGGCTTTGCACAGCACCAAGGCGCGTGGGTCAAGATTGAACAGCTCGGCGCGGTGCGCATTGGCGACGATGTAGAAATTGGTGCCAACACCTGTGTTGATCGGGGCGCACTGCAAGACACGGTGATTGAAGACGGCGTCAAGCTAGACAACCTGGTGCAAATTGGCCACAACGTGCGCGTTGGGCGCCACAGCGCCATGGCAGGCTGCGTTGGTGTGGCGGGCAGTGCCCAGATTGGCGCGCACTGCACGTTGGGTGGCGGTGCCATTGTGCTGGGCCATTTAGTGATGGCTGACAACGTGCATATTTCAGCGGCGACGGTGGTGACGCGCTCGCTGACCCGGCCTGGGCATTACACCGGTATGTTTCCCATAGACGACAATGCGCGCTGGGAAAAAAACGCTGCCACCCTCAAACAACTGCACAGCCTGCGTGAGCGCATCAAGGCGCTAGAGCAGTCTCTTAAAGCGGTATGAACGGAAGAACAACTCGATGATGGATATCCACGCAATTCTTAAGCAGCTACCGCACCGCTATCCCTTCTTGCTAGTGGACAAAGTCCTTGAGCTCGAACGCAACACCCGTATCAAGGCGATCAAAAACGTCACCTTCAACGAGCCCTATTTCATGGGGCATTTTCCTAGCCATCCAGTAATGCCGGGTGTGTTGATTTTGGAAGCGCTGGCCCAAGCCGCCGGTTTGCTGGCCTTTGACGCCATGGGCAAAGTGCCCGATGAAAACAACATTTATTACTTTGTCGGCATTGATGGTGCGCGTTTCAAACGCCCGGTCGAACCTGGCGATCAGCTGGTGCTGTCGGTCACCATCGACCGCGTGCGCGGCGGCATTTGGAAGTTCAAGGGCGTCGCCAGCGTGCTGGACGAGGTAGCTTGCGAAGCCGAGCTGATGTGTACCATGCGCAACGTGAGCGGCGCCAAACCCGATTGATCTGTAGTTTGCTGTGAGCCTGATTCACTCTACCGCCCTGATTGCCAAGGGTGCCCGCCTAGATTCTTCAGTCCGCGTGGGGCCTTATGCCGTGATTGGCCCCGATGTTGTGATTGGGGCGCACACCAGCGTTGGCGCGCACTGCGTCCTAGAGGGCCACACCAGCATTGGCCAAGACAACCGCATTTTTCAGTTTGCCTCGCTCGGCGGCGCGCCACAGGACAAAAAATACGCTGGCGAACCAACGCGCTTGGTGATCGGCGACCGCAACACCATCCGCGAGTTTTGCACCTTCAACACCGGCACCACGCAAGACGAGGGCGTCACGCGCATCGGTGACGACAACTGGGTGATGGCCTACGTCCACATTGCGCACGATTGCCAGGTGGGCAACCAAACCATCTTGGCCAACAACGCCACTTTGGCCGGCCATGTGCAGGTGGGCGACTACGCCATCATCGGCGGCCTGACCGGCATCCACCAGTTCACCCAAGTGGGCGCGCACGTCATGGCCGGTTTTGCCAGCCATATTTCGCAAGACGTGCCACCGTTCATGATGGTCGATGGCAACCCGTTGGCAGTGCGTGGCTTGAACCTTGAAGGTCTGCGCCGACGCGGCTTTTCGCCCGAGCGTCTCAGCGCCATCAAACAAATGCACCGCCTGTTGTACCGCCAAGGCCTGACCTTGGACGCCGCCCGCAGCGCCATTGCCGCCCTGCCTGGGCAGCACCCGCAGGCCGCTACTGATATTGCCGCCATGCTGGCTTTTTTGAACACCTCCGCGCGCGGCATTGCGCGCTGATGCCATGACCCACACCCCTCCCCGCGTTGCGATGGTGGCGGGCGAAACCTCGGGCGATCTGCTCGCGGGTTTGCTGCTCGATGGGCTGAAAAATGTCTGGCCCGACCTGTCGGCCCACGGCTTTGGTGGCGCGCAAATGGCGCAGCGCGGTTTTGATGTCTGGTGGCCGAGCGAAAAGCTGGCCGTACACGGTTACAGCTTTGAAGTGCTGCGCCGCCTGCGCGAGATCATCGGCATCCGCAAACAACTGCGCGCGCGCTTGCTGGCCGACAAACCCCACGTGTTTATTGGCGTGGATGCGCCCGACTTTAATTTGGGCCTTGAAGCCGATTTGCGTGCGGCAGGCGTCAAGACCGTGCATTTTGTGTGCCCGTCGATTTGGGCGTGGCGCGCTGATCGCATCGAAAAAATCCGCCGCAGCGTCGATCATGTGCTGTGCATCTTTCCGTTTGAGCTCGATCTGCTGGCACGCCACGGCATTGCCGCCACTTACGTCGGCCATCCGCTGGCAGCGGTGATACCGATGGAGCCTGATCGCGCAGCCGCACGCCAGCAGTTGGGCTTGGCGCAGCACGACCAAGTGCTGGCAATTTTGCCCGGCAGTCGGCGCGCCGAGGTGCAATACATCACTTTAGGGTTCTTTCAAGCTGCAGCCCTTATACAGCGTGCGCTTCCAGCTATCAAAATAGTAGTTCCGGCCGTCCCAGCGCTCAAGCAGCGCATTGAGCAAATCGCCAAGCAATGCGGTTTAGGCGATGCGCTACAAGTGGTAGCAGGCCAGTCGCACACCGTGCTGGCCGCGTGCAATGTCACGCTGATTGCCAGCGGCACCGCCACGCTGGAGGCGGCGCTGTTCAAGCGCCCGATGGTGATTGGCTACCGAATGCACGCCCTGAGCTGGCGGCTGATGCGGCGCAAACAATTGCAGCCGTGGGTCGGTCTGCCCAATATTTTGTGTGGCGACTTTGTCGTGCCCGAGCTGATCCAAGATGCTGCCACGCCGCAAGCGCTGGCCGCCGCCGTGCTGCAGTGGTTTGATGCGCGTCACAACAATCCGCAGCGCATCGCGGCGCTGGAGCAGCGTTTTACGGCGCTGCACCACAGCCTGCTGCGCAATACCCCCCAATTAGCTGCCGATGCGATCCGCCAAGTAATGTCCAACTAACGTATGACTGAACAACACTCCCTGCCGTGGTATCCGACTGGGCTGATCGCTGGGGTGGATGAGGCCGGGCGCGGCCCGCTGGCCGGGCCAGTGATGGCCGCTGCCGTCATCCTTGACCAGCGCCAGCCGATTGCCGGCCTGGCTGACTCAAAAAAACTCACCGCCGCGCGGCGCGAAGCGCTGTTTGATGAGATCCGCGCCAAAGCGCTGTGCTGCAGCATTGCCCAGGCCAGCGTGGAAGAAATTGACCGCCTCAACATCTTGCAAGCCACGCTGCTGGCCATGCGCCGCGCGGTGCTGGGCCTGCGCCTTAAGCCGGTAATGGTGCTGGTCGATGGCAATCGCCTGCCGGTGCTGGACGTGCCAGCCGAGGCCATCGTCAAGGGCGATGCGCTGGTGCCAGCGATCTCGGCGGCGTCGATTTTGGCCAAAGTCCAGCGCGACCGTTGGTGCGCGCAAATCGACAGCGATTACCCCGAATACGGCTTTGCCGGCCACAAGGGCTATGGCACGGCGGCGCATTTGGCAGCGCTGCGCACGCACGGTGCGACGGTGCTGCACCGGCGAACGTTTGCGCCAGTGGCGGCGCAGTTGTTGTTGCGCCCCGCTTCACTTTGTATGACCCTTGCCTGAGCGCATGACCACTCCTGCCATCACCCATATCCAATCGCGTGATAACGCTTTCGTCAAAGACCTACGCCGTTTGGCACAAGACAGTACGGCGTACCGCAAACAGGGCTGCGTCTGGCTGGAGGGTGACCACCTGTGCCGCGCTGCGCTGGCCCGGGGCTGGCAACCTGCGGCCGCAGTATTTTCAGAGTCTTTTTGGCCTACAGCCCCCGTCCAATATGCGCAAGCAGCTATAAAAATAATAGTGCTGACAGATGCACTGTTTGCGGCTATTAGCGGACTGGGGTCACCCGCACAAATGGGTTATGTGATGGATGTGCCGGTCACACCTGCGCTGGAGCCGTTGATGGCCGCCGTGGTGCTAGATCGGGTGCAAGACGCGGGCAATGTCGGTTCAATTTTGCGCAGTGCGGCCGCGTTTGGTTTTGGCCAAGTGCTGGCGCTCAAGGGCACGGCAGCGCAGTGGGCCCCCAAAGTTCAGCGCGCAGGCAAGGGCGCACAATTTGGTTTGCGAGTGGTAGAGGGGCTAGAACCCGAGGCACTGGAGGCGCTGCACATACCACTCATCATCACCAGCTCGCACCAAGGCGCCTTGGTGCAGCACCAGCACCTACCGTGGCCGTGTGCCTGGGCGCTGGGCCATGAAGGCCAAGGCGTGGGTGAGGCGCTGGCGGCGCGCGCCGCCTTGTCAGTGCGCATCGGCCAGCCAGGTGGTGAAGAGTCGCTCAACGTGGCCGCAGCCGCAGCAATTTGCTTGCACGCCAGCGCGGTGGGGGCAGCGACAGGGGCTGCACAAGCCCACTGAGAATTCGGGTTTTCCCGGGGTTGGCCGCCTGCAGATAAATAGTGGCTGGCTATAATGGGCGGCTTTTTCCGCATCCCCCTACGCCTAGCGCAGCTCCCAAGCCGAACCCCACAAAAGCTTTTGCAAGAGACTTGTCTCTGGCAGCGCTGGGCGTAACCGTAACCAAACCGGAGTACCCAGTGCTTTTGTCTCTACAGGGAACTTTCCCGCCCGCCATCTTGGCGCTTGCAGACGGCACGGTCTTTATCGGCAATTCGATTGGTGCCCCAGGCACCACGGTCGGCGAAGTGGTGTTCAACACCTCCATGACCGGCTATCAAGAAATCCTCACTGACCCCAGCTACTGCCAGCAGATCGTGACGCTCACGTATCCGCACATTGGCAACTACGGGGTCAGCACCGAGGATATCGAATCCCATAAAGTCCAAGCTGCAGGCCTTGTTATCAAAGACCTGCCGTTGCTGGCCAGCAACTTTCGCTCCACTGAAACCTTGTCCGCCTATTTGGTGCGCGAGAGTACGGTGGCCATTGCCAATATCGATACCCGCCAGCTCACCCGTTTGCTGCGCAGCCAAGGTGCGCAAAACGGTGCCATCGTTGGTTTGGCTGCGGGCGAAGCAGTGACGCCACAGCGCATCGCTCAAGCCATTGCCGCAGCCCAAGCCGCCCCCAATATGGCTGGCCTTGACCTGGCCAAGGTAGTGACCACCGACAAGCCTTACGAGTGGACTGAAACCGAGTGGGCGCTAAGTAAAGGCTACGGCCAGCAGACCACGCCGCGTTTCCATGTCGTGGCCTACGACTTTGGCGTTAAGTACAACATCCTGCGTATGCTGGCCGAGCGCGGCTGCAAAGTGACAGTAGTACCAGCGCAAACACCAGCAGCAGATGTGCTGGCGCTGCAACCCGATGGCATTTTTCTGTCCAACGGCCCAGGCGATCCAGAGCCATGTACCTACGCCATTGAAGCGGTGCGCACCATCATCAACAGCGGCATTGCGACCTTCGGCATCTGCTTGGGCCACCAAATCATGGCGCTGGCATCAGGTGCCAAGACCTTCAAGATGGCCCATAGCCACCACGGTGCCAACCACCCGGTCAAAGAATTGGCCACCGGTCGCGTCAGTATCACCAGCCAGAACCACGGTTTTGCTGTCGATATGGCATCGCTGCCTGCCCATTTGCGCGCTACACACGTCAGCTTGTTTGACGGCACGCTGCAAGGTCTTGAGCACATCGACCGTCCGGCATTCTGCTTCCAGGGTCACCCCGAGGCTTCGCCTGGCCCCTTGGACATCGCCTATCTGTTTGACCGCTTTACGGCCCTGATGGAGAAAAATAAAAATGCCTAAGCGCACCGACATCCAAAGCGTCCTGATCATTGGCGCCGGCCCCATCATCATCGGCCAAGCCTGCGAGTTCGATTATTCCGGCACCCAGGCGTGCAAGGCCCTTCGCGAAGAAGGCTACCGCGTTATCTTGGTGAATTCCAATCCGGCCACGATCATGACCGA
>CAIRYF010000182.1 GCA_903882725.1 uncultured Simplicispira sp. | reverse complement strand
GTTTCTGAAGACTATGTTCACCGCATTGGCCGCACTGGCCGCGCCGGTGCCAGCGGCGAGGCGGTCAGCCTAGTCTGCATGGACGAAGAGGGCTTCATGATGGACATCGAGCGCTTTACCAAGCAAACGATTCCGGTGCGCGTCATCGACGGCTTTGGCCCCGACGAAGGCGAACGCGCCGAGCCGATCGCCATGGGCCGCCAAACCATTTGGGGCGGCGCTGGCAAGCCGCCCAGTCGCGACGTGATGCAAGCTGCAGCCAAAGCAGCGCGCGGTGAAATGATGGAACGGATGCGTGCTGGTAAAACCGCGCAGGGCGATCGCGGTGGCCGACCTGGTGGCAGCGGTGGCCGACCCAGTGGCAGCGGTGGCGGCAATGGCCCCCGTGGCGGCGGCGGCGGCGGACGCAGCAGCGCCCCGCGCAGTGGCCCCGGGCCAGCAGCTGGCCCACGCAGCAGCCAAGGCCCCGCACGCGGCGGACGTTCCGCCAGCGGCGCTGGCAATCGCTTCAACGACGCCCAGCCGCTGCGTGAAAACGCCCATTTGGGCACCCACGGCGGCCACAGTATGCCCTCTAGCCGAGGTTCCGGCCCATCTGGCCAACCCGACCCGATGCGCACCAGTGTGGACAGCATGGCCGAGCGCGGTCGTCGTGGCGGTGGTGGCTTTCGCAGCGGCGGCGGCGGTAATGGTGGCGGATATGGCGGTGGCGGCGGCGGCGGCTCGCGTGGCCCAGGTGGCTCGCGCGGTGGCTCATTTAGCCGTTAATTCGCACCCTTAGCGCCCTGTAAGCTGTCGATGTACCTATGCCAGGCTTTTGATAAAAGTCTGGCATTTTTAAGTAAAAATCGGCTCTAGCCCTTTTGTTATAAGCGGTTAAAGCTATGAATTTAATAGTTACTATGCCTTCTTACTTTGGTGCAGCGCTTCGTGCCTGCGCATTTGCCTCATCGTCTGCATCTGCATCTGCATCTGCATCTGCATCTGCGTCTGCGTCTGCGTCTGCGTCACGCAGCCGTGGCTTGCCACTTGCTACGGCAGTATTGGTCACTGCACTTTTGTCTGCCTGCGGCAGCACCCCTTTGCCGCCTTGGACGGCTATCAAGGCACCTTTGCCGCCCAAGCAGCGCCCCATTGGGGGCGTGCCGCCCCGTGTGATTCCGACAGTCCCCGGTGTTGTTGTGACGACACCGCCAGCGCTGGCACCAGCACCAGCACCTGTGCTTGACGCTGCGCCTGGCGCTGTAGCCACACCCGTGCTCACGCGCGAGATTGGCGAGCTGCCCTACAGCGGCGCTGTTGCCGCACGCTTTCCAGACCCCAGCACCCACTACGCGACGCCGGGGCTGGCACCTGATCGGCGCTCTTTCACTACCAACGCCGAACTGAGCCAGTGGCTGCGCCGCCTGAGTGAAACGCCCTTGGCCCACGGCACCCGCGCTACGCTGCTAGAAATTGGCCATTCGCAGCGCGGCACGCCGATTCAAGCGCTGGTCGTCACACGCGCTCAAGGCGTCACCCCCGACATTCTTGATGCCACCAAACGCCCCACCTTGGTACTGATAGGCCAGCAGCATGGCGACGAGCCCGCCAGCAGCGAAGCCTTGCTGGTAGTAGCCAAAGAGCTGTCCCAAGGCGTGCTGGAGCCTTTAACCGAGCGCCTGAACGTCATCGTTGTGCCGCGCGCTAACCCCGATGGTGCCGAAGCGGGCAGCCGCGCCACCGCCAACGGCATCGACATGGACAGCGATCACTTGCTGCTGAACACCCCCGAGGCGCAAGCGCTGGCGGTGCTGGTGCGTGACTACCGCCCCATTGCCGTGCTGGATGCGCACGAATTCACCGTTGCTGGACCCTATTTAGAAAAATTCAAGGCGCTGCAGTCTTATGACGCCTTGCTGCAATACGCCACCTCGGCCAATATGCCTGCGTTTTTGACCAAAGCCTCACAAGAGTGGTACCACGAGCCGATGGTGCGCGCCCTCAAAACGCAAAGCCTCAGCAGCGAATGGCTCTACACCCTGTCAAGCGAGCCCAATGACGTGCAGTTGTCGATGGGCGACGCCCGCCCTGACAGCGCCCGCAACGTCAACGGCCTAAAAAATGCTGTCAGTTTGGTGGTCGAGTCGCGTGGCATTGGCCTGGGCCACACCCACATCCAGCGGCGCGTACACACCCACGTCACCGCCATCACCAGCGCGCTGCACAGCAGCATCGAGCGCGCCGAGAGCCTAGAGCAAGTGCGCTCCTTCGTCGTGCGCGACATCAGCGCCCAAGCCTGCCGCGATCACATCGTAGTTGAGGCGGCCAGCACACCCGAGCAGCGCGACATCACCCTGCTCGACCCCGACACCGGTGCCGACAAAATCGTGCAAGTGGACTGGAACTCATCGCTGAAACTGCGCACGCTGCAATCGCGCGCGCGCCCCTGCGGCTACTGGCTGTCATCCAACGCCAGCACCGCCATCGAGCGCCTGACCCTGCTGGGCGTGCAGGTGCTGCGCGTGGCCGAGCAAGGCTCATTGCTGGCCGACACCTATCAACAAACGGGCGGCTCTGCCGCTACTGCGCAAGAAGCTTTGGCCTCCTTGAACGGCCAGCCCAGTGCGCAGCGGGTGCAAGTGGCCTTGGTGCGCAGTGCCATCGATGCGCCTGCTGGCAGCTACTACGTCCCCATGAACCAGCCCTTGGCCGCTTTGGTCGTCGCGGCGCTGGAGCCCGACACGCAAAGCAGCTACTTTGCCCATCGCCTGATTGGCGATCTGGCCGACACCGCCCGCGTCATGTCCACGCCCGCACTGTTGTTTGAAGAAAGCGAATGAAAACGAGTAAAAATGGCCGGCAGCCCTTATGCAGTAAGCGGTTGTAGCTATCAAAATAGGATATTAACGTCGGATTACGCTGCGCTAACTCGACCTACAAGCTGGTGCCAGCCAGCGCC
>CAIRYF010000181.1 GCA_903882725.1 uncultured Simplicispira sp. | reverse complement strand
GCACACAGGATTCGCTGCGCAAGTGCTCCTTGAACGTGTGTACAACGCGCGATTTGCCAATGCCCGCCTCGCCCCGCAGTAACACCACATGCTGCGTACCGCGGCGCGCCCCCTGCCACAGGTTTTGCAGGAACGCCAACTCCTGCTCACGCCCAATAAGCGGCGTCAGCGTGGCAGCCGCCTCCAGCCGCGACGTGGCCCCGCTGCTGCGCAGCACGCGCAGCACCTCCTGCGTCCGTGGGCTCCCTGGCAATGGGTGCAGCCCCAGGCTGCTGCTTTCAAAGTAGCCCGCCACCAACGCGTGCGTGGCAGCGCTCATCACCACCTCGGCGTTCTGTGCCAGTTGGCGCAAGCGGATCGCCAGCCCCGAGGTAGCGCCAATGGCATCAGGCACCTGCGGGTCGTCGCTGGTGATCACCATGCCGCTGTGCACGCTGGCACGCACCTCCAGCCCCGCGAAGGCGGTGTGCGTGACCGCCAGCGCCGTCTGTATCGCTACGCGGGCGGCGTTCTCGCGCGCCATCGGGTAACCAAAATAGGCCAGCAAACCACCCCCGAGAATCTGCACCAGATAGCCCCCCGCGCTGCGGATGATCTCGCTCAAGCGGGCTTGCGGCGCGTGCAGCAGGGCCAGCGCCTCATCAGGGTCTTCGGCGCGGATGCAATTGAGCTCGCAGTACAGCACCGTCACCTGGCGCAGTTGCCCAGCGGGCACCGGGGTCAGGGCGAGGGGTACCTCGACCAAAGTCGGCGTCACCTCGGTCGGTGTCGGCTCGCCGCGCTTAATGCGCCGTGCCAGCGCGTGCGTCTCTTCCGAGAACAAGATGCCCAGGGCGCGGTGCAAGTCCTGGCAACTGGTTTGGTAGGTTGCCAGCGCCAGCGTGCCTTCGTCGTTGGCCGCCAGCAAGCGCATCACCCGGCGCAAGCCCTCTTCACTCCAGGGCTCCAGTTGCAAAACACGCTGCGCAAACGGCAACGCCCGTGCGTTGTTGCCAATCTGCTGGTGACAAGACGCCAGGCGGGTCAGCAAACTCAGCGCGCGCAAATGCAGCGACTCGCGCTGCACCTGTTGCCACTCTTCGTAGGCGTGGGATTGGGGCAGCGCGAAACCCGCCATCAGCTCGCCCTGGTACAGGCCCGCCAAGCTCTCCATTTCCGCCAAACATGGGTTGCAGCCCGGCGCACAGGCGGTTTTCGAGCAGGTGCGTAAGGGCAACACAAACGCCGCTACGTCGATCTGCAGAGCGCCAGCGGGCCTGAGCCGAACCGACTGACGCTCCACCTGCAGCACCTCAGTCGCGGCACCGGGCGTATTGAGTGCACGGCGCAAATCAAGCAACACCAGGCGCAGATTGCCCAGCGCCGCCTCGCGCGCAAGATCCGGCCACAACAGCTCTGCCAGCGCCGGACGCGAGTGGGCGCGAGCCGACTCCAGCGCCAGATAAGCCAGCAGCGCGCGGCCTTTTTCATACGCCAGCTTGCACGGCTGCCCGTCGCGCTCCAGCGCAAAGCCGCCGAGCAGGCGCAGTGCGAGAGTGGGGAGGGTCGTCATGGGTATGTGGCGCCTGGCGTTGCGTTCTTGTCCATTCGCGGGTCAGCCGCG